>JAEOUJ010000053.1 GCA_016839405.1 Candidatus Gerdarchaeota archaeon
TCCCCATTTTCTATTGATAAGACATCCTAAAAAAATTATTTAACAATATTGCAATAACGAACATTTTATAAATCTAGAGGGATAATTGATAAAAGGAGATAGTCAGATGAAGATTCTATATGGCATAAATGCAAATGGTCAAGGGCACATTAATCGCTCGAGAGTCTTCATCAACCAATTAATAAAAGATGGTCATGAAGTTCAAATTTTACTGGCAGGTCATAGAAAACCGCCAGAATATGCTTTTGAATTAGTACCTAAAACAATGTATAGACCAGGACCATTTGACATTTATGAAAATCACAAAATCGTGCTTGGAAAAACCCTACAGCATAATCTTTTGAAAATTGGCGATTACTTAGATGTTAGAAAAGAATTAATCGAATTAGATTTAAAGGAAAATTATGATATCTTTTTCTCAGATTTTGATCAATACTCTTGTTATGTGGGAAAAAAGGTTGGCAAACCTGTAATTTGCATTAATAGACAAAATGCAATACTCCATCCCTCACTAAATCGAGATCATCTAAATGGATATGAGATTTTAGGCACACTAATGATATTAAATGCTATGCAACCATATTATAACCACTGTTATTCCATTGATTTTACTCAGACTATAGAAACCGTTAATGATAATACTCTATTCCCCTTGATATGGAAACCTGAATTTGATAATTATGACATAACTATTGATAATCATATCACGGCTTATTTGGCTTGGTATAATCCAAAAGAGATTGTTAATGTTTTTACAAAATTCCCAGAAGAAACATTCTATGTTTATGGTTTTAATGTAAATAAAAAAATTAAAAATGTTATTTTCAAGGAAACAAGCCGAGAAGGTTTTCTAGAAGATTTAGTTTCAAGTAAAGGTATTATAGGCAATGCGGGATTTAATTTAAGTTGGGAAGCTTGTTTACTTAAGAAATTCATTTGGACAATTCCATTTGAAACACAATATGAACAAACAACAAATGCTTATAGATTGGAGAAACTTGGACAATCCTTTGTTACAAATAAAATAAGTGAGAAAAACTTGTTGGGATTTCTAAATTGGATTGAATCTCAGAATTATCACCCTAAAAATAATCTAACAATATTGAAAGCCTCAGATTTATTAAATCATGTTTATAATTTCTTAGAGAGTTATAGTAAAGAATACACACCTAATCGAAGACAATTGCGCCGAGAAGTTAAAATTAATATGAATCGTTGGCGAATGAAACAAGAAATTCGTAAAGAAATAAAAGTAAAAAATTTGGGATAATTTATTGTCTTAATAAATGGCTATTTCCTATCCAGATATTCGTTAAGCCTTCTTCTTCTGCGGCTTTATAACATCTTCTTGCATGCTCAAGAGAGGTTGTTGGCAAGTCATCAATAACAAATGCTGGATAAAAAGCTAAAAGTGAATAGGGGATTGTGGGATTAATTTTTACTAAATATTTTGCTATTTTTCTCACTTGGTCTTCATCTATATAACCAGGTATTAGTAGTGTACTAGCAATTAACAATGGTGTTTCTGGTCTCTGATCAATATATGAACCTATTTCTTTTAGGTTATGTAGTGTAAATTTATTGCTTGTCCCACATAAAGCTTGATTTAATTTATTATCAAAAGTTTTTACATCAATTTTAATTGAACCGCCAGAGAATAAAGCTAAACTTGATGACTCTATCATTAGTTCTGGTTTTGCAGAACCGTTTGTTTCCCAACATAAACGAATAATACGTTTCTCTTCAAATGCCTTTTCTAATGCTAAATGCCCTACTTTATTTGAGTGTCTTATTTGAGCTGCAGGGTCTCCACCAAAGAAACAAATACAACTGGTTTTTGGATTTATTGCATTAATAAGAACTTTAGGAGAGCTTGGTTTTGATATATGTATTCCTTCTCTATATTGATAATTTTGACATGAAAGACAATCAAAAGTACATGCTTGGTAAAATACTGCTAGATTGTTATAACCAATTTCTGGTCCATTTACATAGGAATAATGGGGATAACCATTAGAAGTACAACCCGGACAAAAAGGTTCAGCAACACAATTTGTGGGTAGAGGATCATAATAAAAACTAAAGAGACCTTTTTCCTCATCACCAGCCAATCTTATTAAATTTCCATTTTCGTTTTTCACTAAATTACAGAAACCAATTTCATTTATACCCAATTTACAATTATTAACACAATCTCCACAAATTATTCCACCTTTAGTTCTTGGTGGAGCTAATGTGAGTGAAAATTTTTTCCGAAAATTTAAACGATTTTTGTTTATAATTGTCATAGCTTCTTTATGATCATTAAGAATACAATCCTTACAAACACCAAGTTTTTCTGAAATTTCTGATGATTCTTTTTGACATAATTTACATTTTTTTAAATTTAAATTAGCATTTTTAAGAGACATATTTTTTTAACACTCAATATGATAAAAGAGTGTTTAATTATTTACTTTTCTGAAAAACTAAAGATCAGAAGGTGAAACCTCGTCATCAAATATAGAAAAATCATCAGAATAGTCCATCAACTCTTGATAATTCAAATAACGATTAAAACACAGATTAAAAACTTGGATTCTTAGATGTTCAGGATGATCTTTGAGTGTATTAACTAGATTAAAAATTTTTGCTGAAAGTACAGCATCACCTAAAACGTAATGTATCCAAAGAGCTATTGCACATTCAATTTCATCATTAGTTGATTTACAAAGACTTGGAAAGAGTTCCTCAGTAGATAGATTTGATAGAGCATCCACAAGTTCTCTTAAATTATGGATTCGTATGATTTCTTTATTATTAACATCGCGAATAGTAAATGCATCTTCTTCATTTGGTGAACCTAATGATAATTTTGCTAGAACGTGTATATCTGTGATTTCAACCATTTTATTTATCATTCCTTGACAAACGTTTTCTCTGATAATTATTAAGGATTGCTCATCTTAAGAAGAAAGAATACCACTAATATTCTTTTCTTTAATGGAAAAAAGTAGTATCTTAGAAGCTTAACCAGTTATCTCTAATTGCCAATTAATAATCGTCCAAATACTTACTAAAATTAATACTGATGCAAATATTATCTTTAATGGATCAGCTTTTATTTTTTTAGCAACTATTGCTCCAATTTGTGCTCCAATAACAATACCAATTGCTAATCCAGCAACAAAAGGCCACCAAATACCATCAGTTATTATATCAGGATTTGTGTATGAAGATATTATAGTCGAAATCTTTGTGAAAATCATAATGAAAACAGAAGTTGCAGTTGAGAAATGTATAGGTAATCCTAAGAAAATATGTAAAACAGGTACCATAACAATTCCTCCTCCAACGCCAGCCATACTTGCTACAAATCCGCCAATTATAGCAATTGGTGTTAAATATAATCTTGCTCTATAATTCCATTCTTTATTTTCTCTATCAGTAATCGTTCTGTTTAAAGTAAGTTTATCTAATAATAATTTAAATCGAGAAGGTTCTTCTTCATTTGATATTGATGTAATTTGGTTTTCATTTTCAATTGAAATTGTTTCATTTACCAATCGATCTTTTCTTTTTGTATTTATTATTTTGTATAACATTCTACCTGCAGTTAGAATTAATAAAATAGCAAAGAAAATTAAAACAACAGATTCATCGATTTTCGATTGGGTAAATTTACCTAAATATGCACCTGCAATTGTAAATGGTGCACAAAGTAATCCTACAATATAGTCTATTCTTTTTTGAATTGAAAAAGCAATTGTACCAGATAATGCAGTGAAAATAATCACAGTGCTGGAAATTGTTGTTGCATACTTTATTGCATCATCTACAGATGGATCATAGAAAGCAAAAATTCCTAAAAATAAAATTGGAACCATTAATACTCCACCACCAAGACCTGTAATAGCTGCAAAAATACCAACAGCTAAACCAATTGGAATTAAAATGAAAAATACAGATATTGGTTCCATTAATTGAGCTCCTTAAATTAAATAAGCAACAAATATAATAGATAAAACTCTTATGGTAAGTTAAAAATAGATCCAATTTAATCCATTTTTGTTGCTGATTGATAAGGGAGAACTTTTGTTTCAGAGCAGTTTGGACATTTATATCTTCTAAACATCTGTTGTTTTACATCAGGATGCTTCTCAAAAAATGTTAATATCCTAGTTTTATCTTCCTCGTTAATTCGATCGGTTTTAACTAATGAATCAGTAGTTTGTTCAGCTGTATCTTTTGATATGAGAAAATCACCTGTATCTTTCATAAAATCCCGATATTTGATTTCAACACGCATTGGTATTTTACATTTATAACATGTTGGTAGCTTTTCTTGTTCATCAGATTCGATGAGCTTTTTGAAAGTTTTTTCATTAAATTCAGAGATTCTACCTGCTTGATCACTTTGACGAACATATCTCCAAACAAATAAAATAACTAATGCCGCGGCAATAATCCCAAGAGCTGGTAATAACCAATTTAAAATTTCTTTAACTGTAATATCATTTATTGTTAAGATTGGGATTATTTTATACAAAGACATTCTTCCTGTAAATATAAATAAAACAATTGCCAATTTGATATTGTAGGTTTACTCTTAATTAGCTTTGCTTTAGTTAGAAATAGAATTACTTTTTTTGTTTATTTTCTTTAAAATAGTCACATAAATCAGTCAAAAAACATTCATCGCATATTGGTTTAGTCGCTTTACAGATTTTTCTTCCATGTTCAATTAAGTTTATATGAAAACTATAAATATCTTCTGCTGGAATGATTTTATTTATTTCTTCTTGTGTCTTTTCTCTTGATTTAGTTTCAACTATGCCAATTCTATTAGCTAAACGGTGTATATGAGTATCAACCGGCATTATGGGAAAATTAAATGAAAAAATCAAAACACAAGCAGCTGTTTTAGGGCCAACACCATCAAGAGATATTAAATACTCTTCAGCTTTTTCAAGTTCATAATCTGCTAAAAATTCAAGGTTAATTTTACCCTCTCTTGCCTTTATTTCTTTAAGGCAATTTTTAATTTTTTTAGATTTAGTATTAGCTAATCCGCCAAATTTTATTTGTTCAATTATTTCTTCATCTTTACCTTCTAAAAGGTCATCCCATGTCGGATACTTTTCAATGAGATTAGCATAAGCTTGAAGGCTATTTTTATCAGTTGTATTTTGAGACAATATTGTACGAATAAGTTCTCCTACTGGTTCTCTCCATCTTTCCCATTTTTTTTCTCCATAATGATCATTTAGTCTTTCTATACTTAACTCTATTTTTTTCAAGCCTATCACCGTATTTCCAAAATTCAAAGTTTTATTATGTTTTCTTGGCTAAGAATGTACTGAAATACATACATTCCTCGGGTGGGATAGACATAGTATGAGTTAAATCTTCATTTGTTAGAATTACAGGAGCATTCCTTATGACAACAAAAGGAACTCGTTCATCTACTTCCCCGGACAATATTTCAGCAGCTGACATTAAATTATCTGCTATTGCTCTTCTAGTTATTTTCATTTTTCTGCCAAAAAGATCCTTACGACCACGATCATCAATTACTGGAACAATACCAGCAACGCCTAGAGCCATACCACTTGTCCCTCGTCTTAATGGTTGAACTCGGCTATCACCAATAATTACACCTAAGCGACATTTGTATTTTTCTTGTAGAAATTCTCTAATTTCTTGAGCTATTTTGGTTGGATTTGTTGGTAAAATGATTATGGTGCCTTTTGGTGCATTGCTTTGATCAGCTCCAGCGTTTGGCATAAAATGACCATCACGTTGTGTCAATAAAGCACCATAACAAGCGCCAAGAATTTGATCAGATTCTCTTATAGCAATTTCCATAAATTCTGGGGGGAGTTTTGTTATTTTTGAATATTTTATTGCTTCTTCAGAGACTTCTATATCTTCTTTATTAATTAATAATCCTTGAGTAACACTAACTATTTTTGATGCAATGGTAAGTACATCACCATCTTGTAATTCTACTTTAGCAGAATTAAGAGCATTAATAATTACATCAAATAATTTATGATTAGATGTTACTAATGGAGTGCTAAGTGGTATTAATTCCATTTTAATCAACCTCAAATTTTTTAATAATAGATTATTTTAATTCTTAGATGGTTTAATAATCATACCTTCTTTTGTTTTAGCATTAATCCTTATAATAATTGGTTTTTTCAATTTAATGTGTTTAACATATGATAGTTCTTTTACAACAGTTTGATTTTCAAGCCAATCCCAATCGATTTGATGTTCTTCATTTTTGTAATTTATGTGTAAATAACCAATATTAGCTGTAACAATATTGTGGAAGAAGTGACTGCCTTGAGAGAAATCAACTTGAAAATCTTCTAATCCTGCTTCAATAATAACAGATGCACCACTTATATTATTCCATTTTGCGGGAATTCCTAGAAAACGATCTGCTGTTCCCCATCGGCCAAAACCAATTAATAGATAATTTCTTTGTTTAGATATCAAATTAGCATTTAATTGATCAATTTCTCTAACAATTTCCAATGTTTTTAACTTATCAAAAGCATTTGGTTTTACATAAATAATATCAGTAATATCTTTCCTTAACAAATTTCCAGATACTTGATTGGAGTAAGCAATTAATTGTCCATTTTCAATTGATGAATAGTCTTCAGCAATCATTATTTCTTGTTGTAAGAAAGGCCTAATTTGTAGAATATAGAATTTATCTTTACCATCGACATCATTTTTAAAATTAGCAGCAAATTCAATCTCAATAGAGCATCCCATTGATCGTTCACCAATAGTTAATATCTTTTTTATTAGATTAGCTAATGGGAATTTGTTTAATTTTAATAGCTTACTAAAAGTAATAACAGGTGAGCCTGAACCATGATAACCAATACTCACTGATTCTGTTTTAAAATCATATGAATCAGCGATATTATTCAGAGTCTTATCTTTTATAGCGTCGTCTAAATCATATTTCTTTACAAAAGGATCATCTTCCAGAAAATTAAAGTCTTTATGATTTAAATTAACAGCATAGAAAATTCCTTGGCTGTTTTCTAATAGCATATCAGGAGTCGAATAAAAATTTACTTTTGGATAATTTGGTGAAAAACGAAATGATTTCCCACCCTCAACTATGATCCTGCCAAGTCCTAATGCTAAATGTACTATACGATCTTCAGGCTTAATATTATCGCCAATTGGATAATAATTATATGAAGAAGCGGTTCCGGAAAAATCTGGGTAAAATCGTCTGTTGTGTTCTTTTCCTATTACTTCTTGAATAACAACAGCCATTTTTGATTCTTCAACGGTCTGGCTAATCTTTTCGGCATATGATCTTGCTAATTTTAAGAATGTTGAAGCATAAACTAATTTAATTGCTGTGCACAATTGTTCTAAATTTAATTCTTTATTTTGATTATTTGGAAGCATATAAGTATTAAAAATACCTGCGAATGGTTGATATGCTGAATCTTCTAATAAACTGGAGGAACGAATAGCCAAAGGTTTTTTCCAGAATTTTAGTAGGAATTTTAGGTCATCTCTTAAACTACTAGATAATTTTGCTTTTACAAAACTTTCTTTTAATTCTTCATCAGATATATTTGATAAGGCAAAATCATACAAATTATTTTCTGACATAAATTTATCAAATTCGTCTGTTCCGATAACAATAGTTTGGGGAATTTCAATTGATATATCTTTGAATTCATCTTGTATTAGAAATGAATTTAAAAGAAACATAAGAAAAGCTAA
>JAEOUJ010000388.1 GCA_016839405.1 Candidatus Gerdarchaeota archaeon
ATTGGAAAGATTGGTTTCCTGCACGATCTGTTTGTGAAATGCGAGAACAAATCAGACTTTGGTTTTATTCACTTCTATTCATGAGCGTTACAATAACAGGGAAAGCTCCTTATGAAAAAGTGATTGTACACGAAAAAGTGCATGATAAGGATGGTAGACCAATGCACAAAAGCTGGGGTAATGCTATATGGTTTAGTGAAGCTGTAGAAAAAATGGGCGCTGATACTATGCGATGGGCATTTGTAAAACAACCATTGACACATGTAATGAATTTTGGTTATGAAACTGAGAATGAAATAAAACCATTCTTTCTAACCTTATGGAATGTTTATTCGTTCTTTGCAACATTTGCTAATCTAGATAGATTTATTCCTAGAGATAATTTGAAATATAATTCAAAATCTAAATTCGATAGATGGTTAATATCTAAACTTAATGTTTTAGTAAAAGCAGTTAGAAGTTATTTAGACAAATCATTATTTAATTTGGCAGCTACAGAATTAGAGTTATTTGTTGATTTATTATCAACATGGTATATTAGAAGAAATAGAAGACGATTTTGGAAACAAGAACAAAGTGAGGACAAATTATCAGCTTATCAAACTTTATATGAAACACTAATAACACTTAGTAAATTACTGGCACCAATAATTCCATTTTTCAGTGAATTTCTGTATAAAAACCTAACAAAGAATGTTAATGAAAAACATAAAGAAAGTGTTCATTTATGTTCTTATCCTAAAAGTAAGAAATCATTAATAGATGACCAATTAAATGAAGATATGTTGACAATTTTAGAAATTGTAAGATTAGGTCGCAAAGCTCGTAATGAATCGAATGTTAGACTTAGGCAACCATTGAGTGAATTACTGATATGGTGTAAAAATCCTAGCGATGAATCAACTATCAAAGAATATAAAGATGAACTAAAAGAAGAGCTCAATATCAAAAAGATGCGTTTTGTTACAAATCCTGAAAAATATCTTGAAATACAATTGAAACCCAACTATCAAATACTTGGTCCAAAGTTGAAAGAAAAAGTACAAGAGGTTAACAAAATATTGCAAAAATTAAAACAAGAAGAAATAATAAATTCATATTATCACAAAGATCAACTAATTGAATTAACTTTAAGTAAACAATTAGAAAAAATCACATTGAAAATAAATTATGACTTGTTTCTCATTGCTAAACCAAAAGGATTACATACAGTTGCAGTTAGCAATAATTTTGCTGTAGCTTTTAATGTTAAATTAACTAATGATTTATTACAGGAAGGATTAGTAAGAGATTTTATACGACATGTTCAAAATCTTCGAAGGAATCTTAATTTCAATGTTAACGACCAAATAATAATTGAATATAATGCAGATGAAGAAATAACAAAATCTATCAGTAAATTTTCGGAATATATTAAAATAGAAACCTTAGCAACAAAGATAATATTAATGAAAAATCTTGATGATATTAAAACAATAAACTTAGATGGATCTATACTATCATTAAGAATAAGTAAGAGTTAAACTAAAAATTATTTTAGTTTTTCTTTTACAATTGTTATTTTTAATGAATAGCTAACCAAGCAAAATATGATGCTAGACCTAAAAGCGCTCCAGCAAAGATGTAAGTATAGGAACTACCAATTGCTAATTTTGTATCTGCACCTGTAATACTATCTTTTTTTAGAAATCTATTTCTTAAGAAGCTAATTGAAAATGATTGCTTAAAAGTACCAACACAACCGCCAAAAGTAAAGAATAAACCACATTCAAATAAAAAGAACCATGGGGAATAATTGAATATATATGATTTATTTCTACTAATTATCCATAAAACTAATAATGTAATTCCAACCGCAAAAATTGTTAGAAATAAAGAAATAAGAATAACTCGCAACCAATTTAATTTCACATATTGACTATCATAAGGAATTTCAACTTCTTTATCAGCTTTAATTTCTGTTACAAATTCGTCAAATTCCTCAATTGAATGAGGGAAAGATTCCTTTTCAAATTTATTTGGCTGATTATCTGATTCATATTCTTCCAAGGATAACTACCTTATTAAAAATATCAAAACCAACTTCAAAAAGATTGTTAAAAATCTTAAAGAAAAAAAAGTAAAGGGTATTTATTTACCACTTTAATATTCGTCGTTTTTTACTATCTTCAAAACAACCTGTAAAAGCTGCAATAACATCAATAATATAGATTGTTAATAATACAATTGCTAATATAATAAAGACAACAGCTAAGGCAATGTTTGCAATTTCTTCAATTCCTAATAACTTATCTGCCATATAGACTGATATTTGAGTTCTGGATCCAATTATAAACATAGCAGTAAAGCCTTGTAATAATAATGAAACTATACCAGTGCCAATTTTTCCAGATAAAAATCTATGAAGGCTTATTGGAAATACCAGCGATGTAAGAGAAATAACCAATCTATTATGAGGTGAAACTTCAACTTTTTCTATTTCTTCCTCCTCTATTTCAGAAACGCCTCTCATACGTGCTAAAATATCTTTAGACTCATTGCTAATATCGCCAAAATAGGCTTTGATTTCTTTCCAAGGAATTTCTAAAAGGTACTTCTTAAGTTTATGTGATGCCCAAATAACTGGTGGTAAGGTATATTTTCTAAAAACTGTAAAAAGAACAACTAATACTAACAATATTAAAATCAAAAACAATGACCAATAATTGTGCAAGAATGTTCTTTGAAATGAATAATCATATGTTAGTATACCAGAAACACCATCTCTAAATTCCTCATGCCAAATGAAGATATGATATGTTTTATATATTTCTGGTTGATAATTAAGATATAGATTTAAGGATTGATCAACATAACTTACTGAATCTTCTGAGCTTGGTTTAATATTGGGATCTAATAAATAATCATCATAGTTATCTTCATCCAATATAAAAGCACTAACAGAAGCATTAGTGTTATAGATGTGAATAGTATCATTTGTGGTATAATCCCC
>JAEOUJ010000389.1 GCA_016839405.1 Candidatus Gerdarchaeota archaeon
CCTCTATTATGTTCTCTTTTTAATTATATTGATGATGTAAATTATTTTTTTGATTTCAAAAATAAAGAGAATTAGTTATTTTAATTTATAAAATAATTTTTAACACAATTAATATTTGATTATTAAGCACAAGTAAATAAAGTAAATATAAAGTATTAATAATGAAACATGACTAATATTACCAAAAAATCTATTTAGGATTTAAAGGTAAAACCTTCGAAAAGCGTTTAAAGTGACGTAAATTGGCTTCTGAAATTAAATCATACATTATAACTGATCTATCAATGCCACTTGAACTTGAGATTAAGAATCAGTATTTTTCAAAAAGACAAAAGATTTTCTCTTATAATCTTAAAACATTAAAAATTAAAGAACACTTAGACAGCAATGAAAAACTAATTCTAATTCGACCATGTGATGCTATTGCATTAGAATATATTGATAAAGTAATGTTGGAAGAACCAATTGATATTCAATACAAAAAAATGAGAGAAACACATATTTTTGCTGTAGTTAATTGTTTAGAGACTTGTGATGATGGTTTTTGTGTATCAACAGGTGGATCATTAATCAATAATGGATATGGCGATTTGGAATTAACTCCATTAGCAGAAGATAAGTACTTTGTTGAAATTATAACAGCAAAAGGAGAAACTTTTGTAAAAAGCAATGAATTTTCAGATGCCACAAATAACGATCTAATTAAAGTAAAGAAATTAAAGAAAAAAGCAATTGAAGAACATGGACAAGAAATGATTAAAATCCCTACACCAGAACAAATTAGATCAATTCCCTTACATGAATGGGAAAAAATTGCATCAGGTTGTTTAGGTTGTGGCTTTTGTAATTATGCTTGCCCAACTTGCACTTGTTATGCTGAAACTCATACTGAAAAGGATAAATCGAATTTTTCAAAAATAAGAGTATGGGATGCATGTATAGTTGAATCATTTAATTTAATGGCTGGTGGACATACCATTATGCCTAATCGATCTCTACGTTTTCAAAGAAGATATAGCCATAAATTTGAGATTATTCCTGAAAGTTATGGCATGTTAGGTTGTACTGGTTGTGGTAGATGTTATAAATTATGCCCAGCCCATTTTGATATTAAAAAAATCCTTACATATCTAGCTAAAAAGGGGGAAGAATACAATAAATAGTTACAATAAACCTATAATTTGCACTGTAAAAAAAATATTTGATGAAACAGTTGATGTAAAAACTCTTACTTTGCAAACAGATGATGGTGAGTATATAGATTATTTGCCAGGGCAATTCTTTATGTTTACTATTTTTGGTGTAGGTGAAGCTCCATTTGCATTTTCATCTATTGCAGGAAAAGAATTCCAAACATCCATAAGAAAAGCAGGAACAGTAACTAATGAGATTCACCAATTAAAGGTCGGTTCTAAAGTTGGCATTCGAGGACCATTTGGTAAAGGATTTCCAATAGAAGAGTTGAAAAAAACAAAAAATATATTGATTGTTGGTGGAGGAATTGGTTTACCACCTTTAAGATCATTAATTCAATATTTGATTGCAAATAATTACCCAAAACAAACAATACTCTATGGAGCACGAACACCAGGAGATTTAATTCATACTAATGAATATTCACAATGGAAAAAATCACCAAAAATAGAGATGCATATAACTGTTGATAATGGTGATGAAAATTGGAAAGGGAATGTTGGTGTTGTTACAACTCTATTTGATAAGATTACTATGCCTAAAGATGTTAAAGTAGTAACAGTTGGACCAGCAATTATGATGAAATTTGTTATTAAGAAATGTCTTGAATTGGGTGTAAATCCAAAGGATATTTTTGTAAGTTTAGAAAATCGAATGACTTGTGGATATGGTAAATGTGGTAATTGTGCATATGGTAAATATCTAGTATGTTTAGATGGACCTGTATTCTCATATAATCAAATAAAAGATATTGAGGGGATATTTTAAATGACACGCGGTTTAGTTTTTTACCCAGAACGCTGTAAAAATAATTGCACAGATTGTATTGATGCTTGTAAAAAAGAATATGGTATTCCTTTACTAACTTTAACAGCTTCTAGAATAATAGTAAGTTGTCATCAATGTGAATCGCCCTATTGTTTGAATGTATGTGAAACAGAAGCAATTTCCAAAGTTAAAGGTATAGTAAAAGTAAATCCTGAATTATGTGTTGGTTGTCAATTTTGTTTAGCTGCTTGCCCCTATGGTGGCATGTACCCTTATAATTCCAAAGTTCGTAAATGTGAAATGTGTGATGATAAAGAAGCCCCATTATGTGTTGTAGCTTGTAAAGAGAATGCTTTGAAAATAGTTGATATTCCTAGCGAGACTATGAGAAAGATCAAA
>JAEOUJ010000390.1 GCA_016839405.1 Candidatus Gerdarchaeota archaeon
CGAACATTTGCAGGGGATAAAGAACATATGAAAGAAATGATAAAACAAGCGATTAATCATAATGGTTATGCTCTTTTAGATATTTTACAACCTTGTGTTTCGTTTAATAAGGTTAATACATACAAATGGTTTAAGGATAGAGTATATTATCTTGAAAAATCACATGATCCTACTAATAGAGCTGAAGCTTTACAACGAGCATCTGAAACTAATAAATTCCCGCTTGGTATTTTCTACATACACAAAAAACCAACTTTTGAAGAACATCAATTTCTATATAAGGATAACAAAATACCTTTGTATAAAAGAGAACGAGATCTTAAGAAATTTAAAGAAAAATTCCTTTAGATCTTTTAAATTTTTAACCTCCTGGAGAACCATGGAATGGTGCATATTTGAACATCCAATCCTCTAATTCTTCTTCAGTTAATGTTTCTTTATTTATGATAGCTTTTAGTAATCTTTGTAGAAAACTATGATGCCTGATTTCATCTTTTTGTATTTCACTTATGATTGTCTTAACACGATTATCTTCTTCATATTTTTTAAGAAGTTCCCGATATGTTTCAATTGCTTTTTTTTCTAATTCAATATGTCTTTCAATTGTTTTCTTTATTTCATCAAAATTCTCCTCTTTAATTAAAGGAGAGGGTCCTTGAATCATACCTTGAAGTGCTTTTAAAAGTAGAGCATGTTTATTAGAATCCATTGCTATTCCTCTAATGAGCTCCCTAACAAGCACATTTTTGATGTTTTCTACACTTTCATTTGATTTTTTGACAATCTCTTCTTCCAATGAGATTTGTTCTTTTAGAAATGCTATTAATTCATTATTAGACATTAGTTTAGCACCTTATTCAAGAGTTAATTATTTTTCATTATTATTCTCATATAAAACTTCTCTCTCAAATTATTAAAGTGAGTATATGAGAAAAATCTAATAAATTGAATCTCATACATATTATAAAATCAATATAAATTATTGGAGATAGATTAAATGGTATCGTTTACACCCGATCTTCCCTGGCTTTATTTACTAATTTATGGTAGTGTAGTAGCTTTTCTAGCAATATTTGGTTTAATTATGGCATTAACACAAAGAAAAAAGAAAAAGAGACAACTTGAAGATGAGAAAATAGCAACAGATTAACTAATCTATTAAAAAAACTATATTTGTAACAGATAAGAACTTTACTTTCTGTTACAGAAGTTTTTATTAAGAGAAATTAATAATCTCCTTAGAAATAGAGGTTTTAAAATGTTGCATGAAGATTTAGATTTCATAACAGAAGTTGGTGAAAAAAATCCTTGTGATATTCAGGTATATGCCTTATCAACATGTGGTTTTTGTAGGCGAGCATTAGAATTTTTGAGAAATAACAAAATAACTTTTAGATATTTATATATGGATAAACAAAACTCTGATGTTCGTCAAAAGATAAAAAGAGATTTGCTACAAAAATTCGATGAACGAATAGCTTTTCCATATGTTGTTGTAAATGGCGGTGAAAAAATTATCGTTGGATTTACTGAACAAAAATGGAAAGATACGTTCTTAACAGAATAAAAAAGGAGGGTTTAATATTTCTCCTTCTAAAAAAACAAAAGAAGATGTAAGAAAATTCGTAGAAATGGTTGCTGATAAAAAAGGTTGGTATTTGCATCCTGATAAAAGCTTTTTAGAGATGCTTATAGAAGGATTAATGACAAATTATAATCGTCATGGTTATTTTGGCTGTCCATGTAGATTAATTGAAGGAAATAAAGAAACTGATTCTGATGTAATTTGCCCATGTGATTACTGTGTTCCTGATCAAGAAGAATTTGGTCATTGTTATTGTGGTTTATATACAACTCCTGAATTCCATGCATCTGGAAAAATACCTGATGGTATACCTGAACGACGACCTACAGAAAAATGGATAGATTGATCTTAAACTTCAATTGAAGTTAGGAGATTCTTTTTTTTAAACTAGATTAGTAGCTTTATTTTGAAAAATATAAAAAAAGCATTGGAATTTTATAATTTAAGGATTTATTAGATAGAAATTCATCTAAAAATAATACATTTATTAATGATTAAAATGTATGATAACAAATTTTTCTGTCTAATAATCTGTTTCACTCACTTTCAAACCATTAGGGTCTATATCAATTTCAGGTAAAGCTTTCCCTTGAGTTTTATTTAATGCATTTATTACTTTAATTTTGTCAATTTGTCTTGTTAATGCAATCATATTATCTCCTATTCCTGCTCCTGATAGTTTTGCCCCTAAAGCTCCATTTTCTTTTGCTGCTTTAATCATCTCTTCAAGAATAGGTGAGCTAACATTTAATTTTCGTAGCAAATCTTGATTTTTATCCATTAAAATACCTAGATTATTTATTCTTGATTTTTTAATGAAATTTTCTGCTTGATGAGCAATTCTTTCCATTTCATTGAAAACTTCAAATGCTTCAAGAGGATATTTACTTTCAAACAATCTAACTGCTTTAACTATTGGTTCACTAGCAGCTTTTATACCAGTATTACCAACAACAAAATTCAATTTCCTATATGGTAACACAATTGGTTTTTTCCCTTGGTGATATTTGATTACTCCACCAAATATTGAAGCGCCGATATCTAAACCACTGCCAAATCCTTTCACTGCATAATTAGCTTTTATACCAATTTTAAGCATTTCAAATGGAGTTAATTTAGTTTGATAATATTTATTTAATACACCTAGAGTTGCTGTTATAACAGCTGCTGAACTACCAAATCCCGACATAATATTGGATTTTATACTTATTGAAAAATTCTCTTGCATACAATCTGTTTCTTTAAGAAATGTTTCAATTGTTTTGGTTAACAAATCTAATCTGTTATCTGGATAAATTGCATTTTCTATATTCAATTCTTTACTTGAAAGAAGAATGTTATTTGTTTTTTCATGGTTCAAAGTAAGAATTGCTTCTAATCTTTTATTGATAGCAAAAACAATAGCAGGTCTATCTCTACTACTAGCATGTTCTCCGAAAAGGATTAATTTTCCAGGAGCAGAGCCAACAATTCTCATAATTATCTTTCCAAGAAAAAATCTCTCTTTATCTAAAATAAGTGTTCTTCAATTGAATGCGTTTCTGGACCAGGTTTACTTGGAATTATTTGTTTAATGTTGTTCAATTGATTTAAAGTATTAACTACATCATTTTCATATTTTGGTATTGTTAACACATGTAAATTTGCACCAGTGTCAATAGTATAATAAGCTTCTATACCATTTTCTCGCAAATCAACAACTAAATGCATAATATCTAAAGTATCAGCTGACCAGAAAATTTGAGATGGTTTAGATGTCATAGCTATAAAATGCATATTTAAGCAATCTAATTCAGCAGTTTCACCTAATGAGGTAAAGTTCTTTTCTTTAATTGCTTTCCTAACTTCTTTAAGATGTTTATTTACTGTTGTAATTCTTTCAGAATAAAATGGACTTGTTTTCTTTGATAATCTCATTGCATCTCTTGTATTGATCTTTCTTTCTTTGTTTTTGAGAACAACAATTATATCCCTTATATCAAACCAATTCTCATCAGCTAATTGAATTGCATAAGATTCTTTATTTTCATCTTCTTTTATCCATTCAACAAATCCACCATATATCGAACGACAAGATGAACCGGAACCTCTTCGGCTTATCATAGATAGTTCTTTTTTACTTTTATTTAATCCAAATGCTAAACATGAAGCCATAGTTAGAGCAGCAAATCCAGATGCTGAAGAAGCTAATCCAGAAGCAGTTGGAAAATTATTCTTTGAAAAAATTCTTGCCTTCAAAGAGGATTTTGCCATTTCTCTAATATAATTTACATGATTAATTACACGATCTTTTATTTTTCCTTCTTGCTTTTGCTCATTTAATATAAATTGATCTTCGTTATATTTTTTAGAAAACTCAATTGTAGTAATAGTTGTTAATGCACTAGTAGTCATTGATATGCTATTATTCATGGGAATGATTAATTCTTCATTTTGCTTTCCCCAATATTTTACTAAAGCAGTGTTTGAATGAGCTAAGGCAGTAAACTTCGTTGTTATCACATTCCTGTAAGTATTACATTGTATGCTATCTTCTAATCAATTCTATATTTCTAGATTTAAGTAATTCTATTATTAAATCCATTTATACATAATTCTAAGGATTTTCAAAAGCTATTTTAATGGAATTAACTCCCTATTCATAAACTGAAATATATTTCCATTAAAATGTGGAAATGAGGTTATCCTATTGTCTAACATCAATAAAAAACCAAAATTAGATTTTAAATTAATTACAATGATTACAAATATCATCATTATTTTATGTGCGATTGTTGTTATTGTACTAAGTTATGTTATATCATATAGATATCCTATTGAAGATCTTATAAGCATAATTCAAAGTTATTACGATAATCGTTTAATACATACTGCTGAATCTGTGTTTAATTTATTGATGGGAATTTTTATTATTCCATCTATGATTGGTATTTTTATTTATTTATATTCAAGAATAACTGTAAAATATCGAAATTGGTTAATTCTTCCATTAGTTACTTCTATTTTAGGAGCTTGCTTAGTTGTTGCCTTGTATATTTTCAAACTAGTAATTATTTATCAATTTGTTCCAAATTATATAGCAAATCTAGGTTCAACAGAATTGGAGGCACAATTCTTAAGAATGACTATAATTATTGAACAATTATCTGCAGTAGTTTTTGTTTTGTTATATACATTAGGAGTTGGGAGTATAGGCGTGATTACTATTCGCTCTGCTGAAGCGAGAGGTACATTCCCTTGGTTAGCTATTCTCACCGGTATCCTTGCTTTAGGAAAGATAGGTTACTTTTTAGACACACAACTTGGTGCAGCTCTTGCATTAGCAGCATCAATGGGTGTTATTACCTTCTTCTTTTGGTTAGGGGGCTTAATTCCAACTCTTAATGAAGCTAGAAAAGAAGATAAAATGCAATATGTAGAAGAATCATTAGAATGATATTATTTGTATTCCTATAACAATAAAGATTTAAACATAAACCAAACATGTCTTGGTAACTTATATTAACAATTATATTGGTGAAATATTTTGAGGACGAAAAATACATTCTCACTCATAATTATATTGCTAATGCTAAGTCCAGTATTAGCCGTTGTTGGATCAACAGTTGATACAACAACTATTGTTTTTAATAGTGAAGATTTTGACAGTGATGTCGGAATAGAAGCTGGTGATACTTTATATTATACAATTGATCAACTTACTTTACCAGCTGATATGACAATACCTGATGTTACATTACCTGATTTCGCGGGTAGTACATTATACGTAAAAGTAATGGAAGTTGAAGAAGAATTCGAATTCACACTTGGAGTTGTTGGAACAAAAATCTACTATGCTTTAGGTATAATTTTCAATGAAGATAAAGTTTTTACAATTGGTGCTGGTTTAACTGCTACTGATATAATTATTCCTGAAGGAGCAGGCACTCCTTCTTTTGAAATAAGTGGAATTCCACATTGGAATGGAACATATGGAAGTGCCCCTTCTTTGTTCTTCATAAATGATGATTATGCCGATCATACAACTTTATTATCAGCAATGGGTTTTACTGTTGTTGAAACTGCAAGTAATTTCCATGCAGAACAAACAAATGAAACAACTGGTGGTACTATTGCAGGTGATTGGAGAAAATCAGATGGTATTTGTACTCATCTAATTATTGATAATATAGCATTTGATGGTGCAGATTTCACAGATATTACTATTGAAGTTACTCTAGACAAGGTTGAAAAACGACCTTTACCAATTAGTGCAGGAGACAATATTGAATTTACAGCTGATATGATTGAAGCTAGTATTTCAGGCGATATGATAAATGAAACAACAATCTCGACAATAAATGAACAAATTGATTTAATTAAAACTGCATATGAAGATAAGGTACTTATAAAAATGGTTGTCACAGATGTAGAAGGTGTATTTTATATGTGTGATGTTTATTTCTATGACAATTGGACAGATACTCTAGTTAAGCAAGAATACCCAACAGTTTTCAATGGATTTATGGGATCAATATTTGATCATGATCCATTTTTCCCATCAATTATTGCTTCTCCTGGCAAAGTAATGTCATATAATCTATTCCCATATTTTGGTCCTTTTGTAACACCAGATTGGGATATCTATGAAAGTCAAATGAAATTATATGATGCATTGCTTAGTGACTATGTAGCTGATATACTTGGTTTAATAAGTCCACCAACAAGTCTTACATTTCATGCAATTAATGGTAATATGGAATTAGTAAATAAACGAGATTTCTATTATTTCCATGAGATTATAAATATACAAATTGAAGAAGAAATGTATACTTCTTCCCCACCAATTGTTCCTGAAATGGTTTATGATGCAGGCGGAATTTATTCTTTACAAGAAGAAGGATATGTTTGTTATCATGAATCTGGTATAGGTGCAGTAATTCGATTAAAAGCAGATTTCTCAGTAGAAGTATATGATCCATCCTCCTACTATGATACAGGTATTCTTAATGTTAATGTGGATGTTAAATTGCGAAATCATGTTTATGATCCTCCAGAGATAATAGGTGGTGGAATATTACCTGGTTTCAATTGGATAATTGCTATTCCAACACTTCTTGGTCTTGCAGCAATTGGTTTAATTGTTAGAAGACGAAAATAATTTAGATTAAATTAGTGCGAATTTTCGCACCTTTTATTCTTTTTTCTTATTTATTCCTTTAGAGGTAAGAATTAAAAATCGGTTTTGTCATTTTAATTATTAATAGAATATATTTGATTAGGAGTTAGATTTAGTAATATGTCGACTAATCTTAGCCCAGAAGCAAAAATAGCTGAACAAGAATACATGGAAGCTAATACTCTTGAAGATAAGATTATCAAATTAGAGAAGTTTATTTCATTAGTTCCTAAACATAAAGCAACTGAAAAAATGGTTGCTCGATTAAGAAGCCGATTAGTCAGATATAAATCAGAACTTGAAGATAAAAGACGCAGACAAAAATCATTATCAAAAGGACCTACTTGGGTAATAGCTAAAGAAGGAGATGCACAAGTTTCTCTTGTAGGTTTATCTAATGTTGGTAAATCACAACTTCTTAAATCATTAACGGGTGCCAATAGTAAGGTTACAGATTATCCTTTTGCTACTGAAAAACCTCATCCAGGAGTTCTTGATAGTAATGGAGCAATAATTCAACTAATTGATTTACCTAGTTTATACCCAAACATCAAAAATGAATCTAAAAATGGACCAATGTTATTATCGCAAATTCGAGCAGCAGATTTGATTATTATTGTAATTGATTTATCAAAAGACCCTACTGAACAAATGAATATTATTAATGAGGAATTATTAAGTGGAAGTATACGCGTGAATAAAGAAAGACCACCAATTGAATTAACAAAAACTGGTTCAGGTGGGGCGATATTAATTGGCGATAATAAAATTGATGCTTCAAGAGAAGAAATAGTTGATATTTTAAATGATCAAGGTTACTACAATTTTTCACTTAAATTCTTGAAGCCAATGAGCCTAGGTGATTTGGTTGAAGCATTAGATGCTGGTCTAGTTTATAGTAAAGGAATTATTGTAGCTAACAAAGGAGACTCTAAGGGATCTAAAGAAAATTATGAAAAATTAGTTCAAACTTATAGTAAACAATATTCAATTATTCCTGTAAGCGCTTTGAAGGGTGATGGTTTAGAGGAATTGAAAAAAATAATCTTTGAAAATCTTGGTTTAATTAGAGTACGTAGTAAAGAACCAATGGGAGATATTGCTCCAAAACCTATTGTATTAAAGAAAGGTGCAACCGTTGGTGATATTGCTAAGATAATCCACACTCGTTTTTATGATCATTTCAAACAAGCAAAAATTTATGGGCCAAGTGCAAAATTTGATGGACAATCAGTTGGTTTAAATCATGTAGTTCAAGATGGCGATATTGTTGAAATTTTTGCTGATTAATAATTCTAGTTTCTAAATTAAATAAGCAAAACAACCAATAGAAAATGCAATTACACCTGCTATAAAAGACGCACTGAAATTAACATGATCATTTCTAAACCATTGTTTCCCTCTTTGTAAAATAGTTGGTTTATTACAATGAACTCTTTTTTCTGTTCCTTTTCCACAAATTGTGCATTTAAAGAATCCTTGAATGGTTGCACCAAAGAGGCTATCTATTAATCCACCAATAAAACCGATGAGGATAGTTATTGGAATAAATAAATAAATTTGCCAGGAAGAACTTTCAGGGATTGGATTTTTCCAAAACACTTCAATAATAAGAGCAACGATAGAAACCAAAAACGCTCCTATAAATGAAGCAGCGGTTCCTTTTGGTGAAACTCCACCTGATGTTCCTCTTTCTACTTTTTGTTTTAAATTAAGAATCCAATAAGGTTGATCTTTTGATAAAATACCAATTTCAGTGCCCCACGTATCTGCGTTTACAGTCCCAATTGTTGCTATAAATGCATAAACAAAGGCATTACTAATTAATGCATTATCAGTTAAAAGAAAAACTAAAAGATGACAAGTAGCAAAAATCAAACCCCCTAAACCATTTGCTAATACTTGTGAGGAATCTCTCTCACCACCCTTAGCAAATTTATCTTGAACGTCTTTTTTATCCTTTTTTCGATAGCTTGTTAAAACACTGGAAGAAATGAAAAATACGAAAAGTATTGCATAGAAAAGAGGATGTATTATCCAATAAACAATACCAAAAAATCCTGCTAGAAAACAGCCAAATAAAGTTAAATGCCTTCTAAATCTAACCCAAATGAAAATTGGAACATTAATACCTAATGCTATTGCTAGAGCAATTAACCAGCCCCATTGTCCAAATAATTGATAAAACCAAATATCTATGCTCATAAATGTCAAATGCTCCAATTAATTGCTTGTTTTAAAACCGACTATACAGAAATAATACCCTTCAAAAGGATTTCTATAAAGTAAAGGTTAGTTACAATAAAGAGATATTTTTTAAACACTAATTTGTATACCAAAAATATTCCAACAATTCCTAATGATGATAATAATGATAAAGAAAAAATGGTTGAAACTAAAATATGTTTTTTATTTTGAGGTTTTGTTGAATATAATAATGGTTATTTTATGTATATTTGTTCCACAATTTTTTATTTCACAATTAACTGGTGAGTCTTTTACTCAAGTTGGTATTGAAATAGTTATTTGGTATGGAATATTGTTATTTGTGATTTCATTCATTATGATTGGAATTTTGATAATAGAAGATCAAAAATCATTTAGAATTGTTATGATTGGGTATATTTTTGGTGATTGGTTTCAAATTGGAGCAGCAATTCATTTTGCGTTGAAATTATCTTCATGGTCATTTGGTATAATATTTACTATCGTAATAACCTTTATCTTGATTATTTTTAGACTAGTTGTTATTATTCATCCAAATTTTCTTGGATTTAAAGAAAAAGAAGTTGAAGGATAAATCCTTCTGCTTTATTTTTCTAATTCTATTTTCAATTCTGAACCTTTTTTGAATCTAATTTCTGCTATATGTAAAGGTTGTTTTATTAAATCTTGATAATCTTTGTATTGTTCAAATTTATCTTGATTCATTGTTATATTAGCTATTTTTATTGGTTGATTCAAAGCAATTCTCAAAGCAGCTTTTTGTTGACGAATTTGTGAAATAAGTTCGATTAATTCACTACCAATTGCTGTTTTTTGTTTATCGTATTGTTTTATATCTTTTGAAGGCCAATTTGTTGCATGAATTGAAATTTCTCCGATAGTTTCTTTGAATAATTTCAAATAGATAGCTTCTGTTATATGAGGGCAGAATGGAGCTAACATTCGTAGAACTGACCATAAAACCTCTTTTAGAATTAATCTAACAGTTGCAGAACGAGTCACATTTTCGGATCTTAGAATTGGTTTAACACTTTCAAGATAATTATCACATAATTTATTCCACGTAAAATCGTATAGCAATTTCAAACTATTATGAAATTCATAGATATCCATTGTTTTAGTTATTTCTTTTCTTACAATTTCTAATTCTGAAAGTATCCATTCATCTATGGGAGAGAGATTTAATTTTATTTCTGGGATATCATCAATGTACATACTGATAAATCTCGAGACTGACCATAGTTTTTGTAGAAAAGATTTTCCATATTGCGCAGTTTCCCATAGGAAAGGAAAATCAGTGCCAACTTTTCTACTCAAAATAGTTTGTCTAATAGCATCAGCACCATATTTATCAATACCATCTCGAGGATCAACAACATTTCCACGTGATTTTGACATTTTCATTGAGTCTGGTCCAAGAACATGACCATTTATCAAAACATTTCCATAAGGCAATTTACCTTCAGTGAGTTTTAAAGTCCTGAAGGTTGTATATGTATACCAAGTTCTAATAATATCATGTCCCTGTAATCGCAATAGATTCTCTGATTTTTGACTAATCCATCGTTTGGAAAATTCTGGATCTGAGTAATATCTTGAGATTATTAAAGCCGTTAGACTTGAATCAACCCAAACATCACATACATCTTCTGTTCCATTAATATTAGTAGAACCGCATTTTGGACATTTATCAATAGGTGGTTTAGTTATTGAAGTATCAATAGGAAATTTACTATCATCAGAAGGGGCAATTACTTCATTACAATCATTACAACTCCAGAAAGGAATAGGTGTTCCAAAAACTCTTTGACGAGAAATAATCCAATCCCATTCAAGAGCACCTATCCAATCAGTAGCTCTTCGTAAATAGAATTTTGGATACCATTTCATTTGTTTGGCTGCATTCAAAAGTTCAGGTGCGAATTCCTTAATTTTAATCATATATTGTTTTGTAGTGAGAAATTCCATAGGAGTTTCGCAATCTCCACGTTCTGTGTGGCAAAGAACTCGATGTTTGATACGCTCTTGTTTA
>JAEOUJ010000391.1 GCA_016839405.1 Candidatus Gerdarchaeota archaeon
ACAGAAGTAAAAAATTCAAAATCTTCATCATATAGAAAATCAAATGAGCTAAATTTTGCTGGGATTCTTATGTTAATTTCAATAGAATCTTCCTCGTAAATGAAACTAAATGTAACAGAATCTCCATAAGCTAATTGATTTGCTAAACTTGAAGCTATACAAATGATTTCTATTTGTTCAGAAGTATTGATTTCATAAAATAACTCATTCATAGTCCAATTAATTTCTTGGCTATTTCTTATTACTGATAAATTAGATATGGTAACAGCTATATTACCGATATTTGAAATTGTTATGGTAAATTTATCAGCTTTATTAGATGCATCAGTATCTTCAAGTGAGTAATCAAGAATTGTTAGTTCTGTTTTATTTTGTAAAAGAGGAATTACTACAAAATAGATAATGGCAGCAGCTGTTATTGTTAAAATAATAAGTATTATTGTGGTTATTATTGGAGAAATTACTTTGCGTTTGCGCCATATCTTTTGTATAATCTTTAACATAAGTGAATCTACCTAGCAATTTCTTGCTAAATTATTACATCATAAATAGATTAAAAATTTATTTTTATGTTATATTTGAATTATAAAAGTTGATTTTTTTAATATTTGAGAGAACAAAATTAGAGAAGAAAATTGGATAATAACTGGAATCGATTGAACTAAAATTTGGTGGATTATTATCCACCTTCAGTTCGGGCAATTAGATAAACTTTTTCGTAATCCGTTAATCCAACTTCTTCAAATGTTTCATTATCATCTAATTGTCTTCCGCGATAAACGACAATTACTGCGCTTGCAGGGATTCTCTTTTGTCTTGAGATTTCCCTTTTCAGCTCTGCGACCGTTGCATTTGGTTTTACTTCGACATCGATTACACCGCCACCGATTGCCGATACTACCCTGATAATCATTTTTAATACTACACCTTTTTTATGCTGTTCTTTATCTAATAAGTTATGAGCATTTATATAATATAAACAATTTCAAATGAACTACTACACATTCTATTTTATTTCTTTCCCTTTTTGTTTGTTAATTAAAGCAGCCATTAACCCTCCTCCAAAACCATTATCAATATTTACAACTGCAACATTTGGTGCACAACTATTAAGCATAGTTAATAATGCTGATAATCCATTAAAATTTGCACCATAGCCAATAGAAGTTGGAACAGCTATTACAGGACAAGGAGCTAAACCTGCTACTACTGAAGGTAAGGCACCTTCCATGCCTGCAATGGCAACAATAACATTAGCTGTGAAAATCTTGTCTTTATAATGTAATAAACGATGGATTCCTGCTACTCCAACATCAAATAGCTTTGTTACTTTTGCACCCATTAAATCTGCAGTAAGAGCTGCTTCTTCTGCAACTGGGATATCTGATGTGCCACCACAAACAACAAGAACAGAACCAATTTTTTCGATTTTCTCCTTTTCAACATACACAATTCGTGCATCAGAATTATATTCTACAGAAGGATCAATTTGCTTTGCAGCGTTATAAATTTCTTCTGATGCTCGAGTCATTAGTATATTTCTGTTTTTTTCTATTAATGCTTTAAAAATCGCTTTGACTTGATCTATGGTTTTACCTGGACAATAAACAACTTCTGGAAAACCTTTTCTTATTGCTCGATGATGATCAACTTTAGCAAATCCTAAATCCTCAAATGGTAAATCTTTCAGTCTTTCAAGCACTTCTTCTAATGTTATTTCTTCATTTTTAAATTTAGTTAATAAATCCTCGAGATGTTTTTGGTCCATATTTATCATTCCTTATATGGTTTATTCATTGAACCTTTTTTATATCCTTCTAAATCTATTGTGATGAATGAAAAACCTAGATTTTTAAGTTTCTCAGAAATTTGATTTGAATTCTCAAATAGAATATTAAAATATTCTTTACTTGTTTCAATTCGAGCAATTTTACCGTGAACCCTAACACGTACATCAATTAATCCAAGAGACTTGAGATAGTCTTCTGAATCAGAAACCATCTTCAATTTTTCTTTTGTTATTTTTTCACCAAAAGGAAATCTTGTTGCAAGACATGGTGAAGCAGGTTTATTCCAACAACTTAAATTAAATTCATAAGCAATTTTACGTATTTCCTCTTTTGTTAATTTAGCATCAATTAGTGGGCTATAAACATTTAATTCTTGAACAGCTTTATAACCAGGTCGATAATCATCTAAATCATCGTAATTGGAGCCTTCGATAAGTTGACCCTCGATGTTATTTTTTTTACAAAATTCCATTATTAATTGAAGATTATTCTGTTTGCAAATATAGCATCGATTCTGAGGATTGGTATCAAACCAATTAATATCAGTTATTTTTAATGGAATAATTAAGTGATTAATTCCAATTTCTTGTGCAATAATTTTTGCTTCTGCTAATTCATTCTCTGGCAATTGAGGTGCATCTATTGTTATTGCAGTAGCATTCTTTCCTAATATGTCATAAGCTACTTTTGTTAAAAAAGAACTATCCACTCCTCCGGAAAAAGCGATAATTACTTTTTTGTATTTTTTGAGAGTCGAATTTAATTTCTCTATCTTTTGTGTTATGTGTTGGTCATTCATAATATTACTATCTCTTAATTAGTGTAAAGATTAATGAAAATGTATTTGTTGTAGCTTTCCCAAATTTACTTTGCAAATTAGCAGTTACGGTAAGATTATAATCTAATCCCCAAACAACATCCAGAGGATCAACCCAAGCTCCAGAACCAACTGTTTTTTCACCTTCAAAATTGTAAACAGCTGTCCAATTAGTTTCACCTAAAATTTCACCAGTAGTTTGGTTAATAATTTGCAATGTAAAGGATCTAAATTTTTGATGCCAATGACCTGGACAATTTATTGTTACATCAGCAAAGACAAAAATTTTGTTTCCATTAACAAGTGTATATTCATTTGCATCATCAGGGATTACATTAACAATACCATAGGTACTTCCCCAATTAGCAGATAATGTATCAATAATTGGAATAAAAACAATTATGGCTAAAATTATAGATGGGAAAACAATATGTTTATACTTCATAACTTTGTTATAGAAATTATTAAACCGCTCTCTAAAAGTTATTTCTTTTACTTCTTGTTTTTTATTATTTGTTTCATCTATATTTTCATCCACATTGTCATCAAATACATCTTTATCTTTGTCTTTGTCTGAAGAGCCAAATAAAAATGTTATAACAATTATTAATCCAATCCCAAGAATTAATATAGTTCTTCCAACAGGGGTTCTAAAATAGCTAACTAATCCACCAAGATAAGGTATTCTGGCAATAATTTTTCCTATAAGCCTCATTTCATGAATTGTTAATTCTTCGATATCAGGTGAAGTAATATAGTTATCATTAGAAGCGGGATTATCTCCTTTTGTAGTAAACCAGTAAACATCTTCTGTGTTATTATAAAAGATGGCATTAACTCTGTGAACTATAGGTTCTTTATTATAATCAATTTGAGTACTATCACTAATATTCACACGATAGAAAACAATTGTATCACCAATTTTTATTTCAGAAGGATCAACTCCCTTAACAACTAACATATCTTTACGGATATCATTTAAGCCACCATGATCTGGACGATTTGATCCATAATAAACAGGTTCCATTGATTCAGAGGTAACTACAACTAAAGGAATATCTGTATGTAAAGCAGCACTAAGAATCCAATTAAAGCTAAATACTAATAGAACAGATATCCCAAGAAAAATCACTATTTCAATAATATCTTTAATAGTTGATTTTCGTGATTCATCCTTCTTTTCTTTTTTATTTGGTTCTTCAGCCATTACCAGTCAACCTATAACTCTTATAATATAAAGGAGCAATTATTTATCTATAATAAAATACTTTTCCTTCACTCATGAGAATTGAGATTATTTAATTCGAGGTAAAATTTGTGGATATAGAAAAAATCATTGAATCTGAGGCAAAATATCTTTTAGTTGGGTGTGAGGCTATCAAAGAACGTGATAGTATGAGTGAGCTATGGCATGTTCTTGTGAAATATTGTCAAATAACTCCAATAGAAATATTTGAACTTCCAATAAAAGGTCTTTTTCTATTTGCTTTTTCAAATGATCTCAATGAAATTTTAGACAGATTAAAAACCGCTATAATTGAAAAGAAATTCAAATTCAAATATTGCAAGAAATTTACTCCCATGGAAAAAATTGTTAAAAGTAATATTGATGAAATGCTAACAATTCTCTCTCATTATCTCAAAAAAATTCCTCAAAAAGCTAAATGGCGTATAGTAATTCATCGAAGACATTCTTCCCTGCATCGAAAAGAGATAATTGATTCAATTGCTAATCACACATCAGCCCCTAAAGGTAAGGTCGATTTAGATAATGCTGATTGGGATATTATAGTTGAAATATTTGGTGAATGGTTAGGTTTAGGTGTTTTTCAATCAAATTCTATAATATCTATAAAGAATACAAAATCAATTTAATTTATTATTTAATTAGATTTAATTGAGCTGATTTTTCTATTGCTAATTTTTCCGTTATATTTTCTTTTGTATAATCA
>JAEOUJ010000392.1 GCA_016839405.1 Candidatus Gerdarchaeota archaeon
AAATCTTTATTTAAAAAGAAATAATGAAATCTAAGTGCTATTTCTTCACGAGGAAAAAAATATGTCAGAAACATTTATGGAATTTAATTCTGAAGAATTAAATGAACATCGTAAGGGAAATTTCTTTGTTTTATTAACACTACCTTTGCATTACTTCAAAATGAAAAAAATTCCAATTGAAGATTATGCAACATCAGCAGGTAATCTATTAGCTAAATCATGGGAAGCAATGTTAGGAGCTCCTTTAATACATATAGCTAAACCAATTGCTATGAATTATGCAGCTTTAGGAGCAAAAGAGATTATTTACAAAGAAGAAGAAAAGAAATTTACATTGGTTATTAAAAACTGGCCAACAGAAGATTTATTGGATTTTATGGAAATTTCAATAGATGATATTGAAAAATTCAATTATTGTTGGGAACCAATTGCCAAAGTTTTAGCTTTGAAATTTCAAAGTAAGTTAATTAATAATAATTTTGAAATTACTTTTAGTGAAATATAAATGAAAATAGGTGAATAAAAATGACTGAAGATAGATTTGATAGTAGAAACATAAAAGAAATTGCTATTGATATTTTAGATATAGCTCAATTGAATTTACTTAATGTTTTGGTTGGATTAAATCCAAATGATGTCTATTTAAGGATAGGCAAGTTTTCAAATAATATTGACTGGATTATAGGTCATTGTACAGGTCATATAGATTTCATAATGAATCAATTTTATCAAAAATCACCATTTATGACTGAAGAACAAAAATTGTTTTATGCGTATAATGCTCCTAAGGAGCTCATTTTACAAAAACCACCCCAAAAATTTGGAGTTTTATTGGATCTATTTATAAAAATTACAGAGAATTTCATTAATTTATTACTAGAATTAACAGAAGATGATTTTAGAAAAAGACCAAAGAATTCACCTCCAACTGATTTAGGTGAAACGCTTTTTGAAATTATACAAAAAATTAGTTATCATATTCTAGGACATGTAGGTCAAATTACATTAATTAGAAATTTAATAGATAAGAAAGGTGCTAGTTTCATAGCAGGTATATATCCACCATATCGAGAAAATGTAAGAGAAAAATGTGAAAAATGGTGGATTGAAAACAAGGAAAAATTTTACTAGCTTGAATTTTTTCAGAGAAATAGACAATTCTAGATGAAGGAGGAATTTTACGTTATGCCTGAATTAAATTACACAAATGAAGAGTTAAACAATTATAGGAAGGGAAATTATACAGTAATGACATTAATTCCAATGAAATTTTTAAAAGATAAGAAAATCTCAGTAAAAGAATATGCCAAATTCATTGGTAATATATTAGCAATTACATGGCAAAAACATAAAGAAGCACAATTATCTGCAAAAGCTAAACTAATAGCTATGAATTATGCAGCAACTGGTGCTGAAAATATTTCATTTGAAGAACAGGATAATAATTTAACAATAACAATAGGTAATTGGCCTCATCCAGGTTTCTTACAAGCTCTTGGTATGACAAAAGAAATGGTAAATGATTTTAATTTCGTTTTTGAACCAATTGCAGATTTCTTAGGAATGAAATTTACTTTTGAAATAACAGAAACAGGTTATATTCTCAATTTTGCAAAATAAATTTCACTCATTACAATCGAAAATGTTTTAAATTTCAAGCAAACAAAAAGATATACACTTAAGGGGCGGTAGTGTAGCCAGGCAGCACGGCAGGCTCCAGAAAAAATAAAAATATACTGACCGTTCGGAATGATGTAATTTTGGAGCGGTGCTCCTCTTAGGGAAACTTGCTGGTCAGGAGTTCAAATCTCCTCCGTCCCACTTTTTTCATTAAATTAATTTTCGGGATTTATATTTCAAAATACTTAATAAATATTCATTGATTATATGATTAAATTGGCATTATAGGTTTTCATCTTGACTCAGGAGATTAGAATTAAATCCGACGAAGGTAAATTTTCAGAACGTATTGCATCTTTAGATTTTTGTCGTGGTTTGGCAATTTTTCTTATGACTTTTTTTCATGGATTTCATCATGTTTTTGATCCCACTTTTTTTATTGAAGATCCAACTAGAATTACTAGTTATAATCCTATTTTTATTGCTCCATTAGCATTCCTTATTTACCTAGGTACTTGGAATTCCTTTTTTTTACTTATATCTATAATTGTAAATACATTAGCAATGGTTAGAGTTGCTCGTAAAGGAAAAAACCTCAATCAAATATTAGTTAAGAATTTTATAACAGCTGTTTTTTTATTAATAGCTGATTTTATCATTGAATCACTTCTATATTATGGATATTTTGGTAATGGAATAAGAACCAGTATTTGGAATAATCCAGATGAAATTCTTAAGCAACCTTTCGGTATTCATACTTTAAGAATAATTGCAATATCAATAATCATTTCTTCAATCATTTCTTACTTCTTATTAAGAAAAGATGGGCATAATAAACATCAACGAAATTTAATAATCTATGGAATTTTAGCATCTGCAATAATAGTTTCTACAAAATTCGTTCATAATTGGGTTGATAATATGCCTTGGATTATACCAGAAGGAATGTCAAGATGGCCTAATATTGATGTTCAATATGCAAATGCTTCTTTTAAAGCTTGGTTTTTTGTTCTTATTGCAGGCGATTTAGAACCAATTTTTCCATTTCTTGGCACTGCATTTATTGGAGCATTTATAGGATTAATTATTTCCCAGCCAAAACCATATAAGCATTTTCAACCAATTCTTGGAACATTAGGATTACTGGGAATGATTGCTGGTGGAATTTTAATTGCTTTAGGATATCCTTTTGTATTTAATGGTAGACCTTCTATGTCAGTTTATCTATTACAAATAGGTGGACAAGTGGGATTATTGATGGCATTTTTTAGGGGAATTGAATATAAAGGAAAACAAGATTTTTTTGCAAACCATTGGATGTCTAGACCTATGCGAAGATGGTCTATGATTGCTTTAACTATTTATGCATTAGAAATCCTAGATTTTATTCCTGAAATGTTTTGGAATATTATCATAGGCCAATATACAGGTATTGGCTTCTTAAATCGACCATTTGGTGCTTCGCAAATTGGATATGCTTTACTTATTGCGATTTTCAGTGTGGTATGGTATAATGGATTAATTAAATTATGGGGTAAAATAAATTTCAAAGGAACTTTTGAATGGTTTTTAATAAAAATCCAAGGAGGTTTTGCTAAAACTTCAACTATAAGATTAAATGAAGAGATTATTCTAAATAAAACAAAATGGGTTTCTTGGATAGAAACTAAAGATTGAAATTATTTTGTTAGTGAATTTTATTATAAAGAAATAAATTATTGTCTCTGATTTTTGTTAAATTAAATTCATTATTAAATTAAAGATTAAAAATAAAAAACTTTGAAATAAAACAACAAACATATTTGGTAATTAAATGTAGGATAAATAATTCGGATAAAAAATTATTAGTTAACCTATTTTCTTCTCTTTTCATAACACTAATTTTTTCATCTTCTAATATAAAATCTGTTGAAATAATACAACCATCTAATGTTACTAATATCAAAAAGAAACAGGAAGAAAAACTAAAATCTTCTAATTCTTTTTTTCTATAACAACCTTCTTTACTTAGAATTTCAAATCAAGTGTGAGTAAGATGTCAATAAAAATAGTTCTTGTTGAACCAAATATTCCTGGTAATATTGGTGCTACAGCAAGGGTAATGAAGAATTTTGGATTTTTTGATTTAGTTTTAATCAATCCACAAACAGAATTAACTAAAGACACCTTTAGATTTGCAATGAATGCTCAAGATATTATTGATAATATAACTATATTTGATTCATTGGCTGAATTTACTAAAACAGTTACATATGTTGTTGGCACAACAGCTAAAATTTGTACAGATAGAGGATCAACAGATGCTAGAGTTGCTATAAATTCAAATCATCCTTCACTAAAAAATTTATTAGAATTTCATGATGATGTAGCTATTTTATTTGGTCGTGAGGATATAGGATTAACTAATGATGAAATTGATTATTGTGATATGACAA
>JAEOUJ010000054.1 GCA_016839405.1 Candidatus Gerdarchaeota archaeon
TAAAGAATCAGAAATTAATTGACCATTTTTTAATCCAATTACTCGTGAACTGTAATTTAAAACAAAATCTAAGTTATGAGTAATGAGTATGATTAGTTTTCCTTGTTTATGAAGTTCGTTCAAATAATCAATAATCTTTAAACGCTGAGTCATATCAATTCCTGAAAAAGGTTCATCAAGTATAATAGCATGGGGATTTTGAATCAAAACAGTTGCTAATGCAATTTTTTGTTTTTCACCACGACTTAAGATTCGTGGATTGCTATCTTTTAATTCAACTATATCAAGAAATTCCAAAATTGAGTTTATTTTTTGTTCTTTAATTTCATTTGGTAAATTAAATTTTCTTAAACTTAGTTCTAGTTCCTTTTCAACAGCATTTGTAAATAGCATTTGGTTGGGGTTTTGAAAAACAAAACCAACTTTTGATGCTATATCAGATATTGATTTCTTCTCAATATTTTCATTAGATATTTCTATTTGACCATCTAAAGGCTTTAACATTCCAATAATTAATTTTACCAGTGTTGTTTTACCTGAACCATTTCTGCCAATAATTGCTATTTGTTCACCAAGCTCAAATGATAATGAAAGATTTGTAAATAATTGATTTTTCTTTGAATATCCAAAAGAGATATTTTTTAAATTTATATAACCCATTATAACCACCCTCTTAATTTTTCTAGCGCTATTTCTAATGATAATGGTAATTTTTCTACAAGTAATTTCTCTTTTTTTAGTTCATGAAAAATCGTTACAATTGAAGGAGGATGCAAACCATTTTCAGCTAAAAGATCAACATTTGTAAGAATATCCTCTACTTGACCATCTGACTTTATTGAACCATTATTAATTAATATTATACGATTTGCAATCTGACTTAAAAAATCTAAATCATGATCAATTAAAATTATTGTTTTTCCATCTATTTCATTCAATTCTCTTAAGAGAATAATTAATTCATTTTTGCTTCTTGAGTCAATCATGCTAGAAATTTCATCTAACACAAGAATTGGGGGATTCATTGCAAGTATAGATGCTAATACTACTTTCTGTTTTTCGCCCTCACTTAAATCTGAAGTTGATTTATCTCTTAAATGTGAAATGCTTAATTTATCCATAATTGATGTTAATTGTTTATCCATTTCTTCTTTTGTAAAATTAAAATTCTCCATACCAAATGTAATTTCTGATTCAACAAAAGGAGAAGAAATTTGAAAGCTTGGTTCTTGAAGCATATATCCAATTATTTTACTCATGCTTTCCACAGTTTCTTTCATTACGTCTAAACCATCTACTATAACTTTTCCAGAGAATTCACCTTTAAAATGATGAGGTATTAAGCCATTAAGTAAATAACAAATTGTGCTCTTGCCTGATCCTGTTGGACCTATTATTCCAACAATTTCCTTTGCACCTATTTCAATTGAAAAATTCTTTAAGATGGATTTTGTTGCTTTAGAGTATCTAAAATTAATATTATGAATTGAAATCATATCAGTCAACTAATTGTAATTTTAAATAAAAAAGGAATGAATAGCTTATCACTTCTCTTTTACTTTCATTTGTATACATATTTTTTCTGTAAGAACAACATATAATTTTGCTGCTTCAATTATTTGATTTACTGGTGTATGTTCTATTGAAGTATGGGCGAATTTTGCATCTCCAGGTCCAATACCAACAATTGGATAATTTACATCGAATATTTCAGAGATATTTGTTCCTGATATCCATTGGCCTATATTTGCAGGTTTTCCAGTTGCAATTATTTTTGCTTCTTGAATGATATCTATTATTTCTTCTTTTGGACCTACTTCATGGGGTTTGAAAAATCGCTCTAATTGTATTTCAACATCTTGTTCTTTTAGGTTATTTTGTTTTAAGATTGATATGAAATCTTCCTGTATTTTCTCTGGCAGTTCATCTTTAAAATATTGTCTAACAAGTAAAGCATTACATAAATATGGAACAGAATGAGCTTCATTTAGTGGATTTGATGCAATCGAGCTTATAATCAAATTTGCTTGACCAAACCTTTTGTCTTCCGGTAGTTTTGCATTATTTTTAATGCAATCGATAATTTTCTGCATTTTTAAAATTGCATTATCTCCATCTGAGGGATTACCAATATTAGTCATTTTTCCTTTGGAAATTAAACGGTAAATTGCTTGACCAGGATGAGCTGTATTGATTTGCATATTTGTTGGATTGCAAGATACAATATAATCAGGTTTTAGTTCAAATTTATTCAACAGTGCTTTCAAACCTGAAGATTTGCCAATTTTTGTTTTAGCTAAACCAACAACAATAAAATCACCTTTCAATCGTGCTCTTGCTCGTTTTAAAGCACTACCTGTACTTATCATTGCTGCTAAAGCACCTTTCATATCACATGCACCACGACCTCTGATAACCTTACCACGGGTGCCTAGTTTTGATCCATCCATTTCTTCAGCTGAAAATGGATTTGTCATAGATCCTGGTGGAACTGTATCAATATGACCAGCTAAAACTAATGATTTTCCTTTTGTAAGTCCAGGCATAACACCTACTATATTGTTATGTTCATCATATTGTACTAAATTAAAACCAGCTTTTTTCATCTCTATAGCCATTAATGTAGCTAATTTTTTTTCATTACCACTAAGACTTTGGCTTTTAATCAACCGTTTAGTTAAATCAATTACAGACTGTTCATCCACATATTCTAATACTTTAGACATATCAAAATTCTCCAGTTTTCTAATTTCTAAAGAACAATTCCACTCATAGTTTCGTTAGAGATAATTATATTGATATTATATAATATATCAATCTGAAAAAAGTTTCTTATGTTTCTGAAACAAATGGTCATTCTAAAGCTAGAATTATACGTTCTTTGTCTTTTCCAATGCTTCTCCGTTTAATAACTTTAATTTTACCAATTTCTGAAGTATTAGCAACATGTGTTCCAGCGCATGAAGCATGATCATAATCACCAACTGATATTATTCGAAATGATTTAACTGATTTAGGAACCATTTCTATATAATCTGTTTGATATCCTTTTTCTTCTAAAAATGATTTGGCTTTTTCACGTGGCATAAATGAAATTATTACTGGTAATTTTCGTGCAATTATCTCATTAACACCATTTTCAATTTTTTTCATCTGATCCTCAGATAAAGCTGACAATGGATAAAAATCAGCTCTACCATTCCTTACTGAGATATTATTCCCAACTACATCAGCATTAAAATGTTCTTTCATATAAGTACTTAAAACATGAATAGCTGTATGATACCTCATATGAATTAATCTTGTGTCCCAATCAAGCTCGCAATGAACATTTTCATTCTTCTCAGGGAGATTGATTGATTCAGCTATATAGTGTCTTACTTCACCTGACTCTCTTTTTACTTTATTTATTGTTAAAATTTTATTTTGGAAATTAATTGTTCCAATGTCAGATTCTTGTCCTCCTCCCTCTGGATAAAAGGCAGTTTGATCAAATACTAAATAATTATCTCCTTTTGATATAACTGTAGCATCAAATGAACGTATATAATTATCATTCATGTATAGCATTTCTGTTTTAGACATATATATTCCTTCAATTATTATATGGTGTTATAAGGTGGAAACCTAGATTTTATTTGGAACAACTATGAAACATTTTAATATTAAAGTCTCTCAAACATGGAATTAAATTCCCATTCTGTTACTTCTTCAGTTAATGGATTTTTCACTGCTTTTGTATACGCATCCCATTCCATTTTCTTAGTTTTATTATATATTTCCATAAACTGTGATCCTAAGAAGTCACAAAGATATTTGTCAGCATTAAGTGCTGTTAACGCATCCTTCAAATTACCAGGTGTTTTAATAATGCCCATTTCTTTTCGTTTTTCTTCAGTTATTTGATCAACATTAAGAGTTGTTCCTTCAATAGGTTCAATTTTATTTGCAATACCATCAATGCCGGACATAAGGAGTAAAGCTAGAACTAAATAAATATTGGCTGCCCCATCTGCTCCACGATATTCTATTCGAGCTGATTTTTCATATCCAGGTATTCTAATTAGTGCAGTTCTATTTGCAATACCCCATGAAATAAATACTGGTGCTTCATGTCCAGGAACAAGACGTTTATAGGAATTAACAACTGGATTAAAAATCGCTGTTAAACCAGGTGCATGTTTCATTAAACCACCGACAAAATATCTTAATGTTTCAGAGGGAACACCATCTGCTGTACTAAAGAGGTTCTTACCATCTTTGTAAAGCATGTGATGAACATGTAAACCATTGCCTGCTTCAGATGTGTAAGGTTTTGGTATAAAGCTAGCTATTAAACCAGCATTCCATGAAACCATTCTAATGATTTGTTTTACTGTTTGAACCATATCTGCTGCAATTAATGAATCTTCCATGGAGAATTCAATTTCCATTTGACCAGGTCCAACCTCGTGATGTAGCATTTTTGGATAGATATCAAAATCCATCATAAGGTCAACCATTGAACGACGTAATTCAATTTCAGCATCAAAAGGAGGGGCATCCATATAACCTCCTATGTCAACAGGTTCACCATCTGGAGCCATAACATACCATTCTAGTTCTGGTCTTACTTTAAATTCGAAATTATGATTTGTTTTTGCATAGTTAATCGCTTTTTGTAAAATACTCCTTGGATCACTTGGTAGTGGATTTCCTTTTATATCAGTTATATCACAAATTACTCTAGCAATTCTAGGATCCCATGGGATAACATGCAATGTTGAAATATCAGGTTTTATTCGCATGTCACTTTGTTCTGTCATCAAGAAACCAATGGAAGAACCATCAATCCCTAAACCTTCGTTTAGATATATCTCAGCATACTTCTTTGGCACTTCTACAGCTTTTAATTCTCCAAGAATGTTGGTAAATTGAAATTGCACATAATCAACTTCAGCTAAGACTTTTTTCATAGTTTGTTCCAATTTATATTCCAACTCCAGGTTGAAAATTATTTGATAGTTTAATCTAGATTGCTATTTTTTATCTAAATTAAAATCTTTCATTATGTTACTAAATTTAAATGATACAGTTGGAGTTAATTTGCCTTATTTTTAATTTTTTTCTTAAGAAGAAGTATAAATATAACTAAAATAAATAAAAAATGGATAACAAAAGATTATTCGAAAAAAAACTAATAAATGAAATTTTATTTTCTCAAAATTTTGAGACAAATGATTATTATTTAATAGTTGAGTGATTAAAAATAATTAAGCTTATAGATTGATAGGACCGGATAATAGATGGATAAAAAAGGCTTAGCAAGATTTGTTTTATTATTTTCACTTTTCTTTACTGCATTTGCATTACAGCAAATAATTATAGATAATCAATCAGTTTCAATAAAAATAGAAAATAATCAGAATTTAGATTACTTCCTACCTGAAGCAACCTATAAGGAAGAAAATCTAACATTAAAATTCGAGTTCATAGGATTTAATCAAAGTTTAATAGATGAATCCGCAATTGAAAGTGAATTATATAATGATTTCAGGCATTCAGTAGATTTACCATTATCTGAACTACATTTTAATTTTGAATTTAATTATGTTTTAGAAGATGATAGAGAAGATTTGGAGGAATATATAATATCTATTGCTGATTCGGGAGTAGATACAGGTTATGAATTGAATTTAACATTACTACAAGAAGACCTTATCTCAGGCGAAAGATCAAATATATTCATTCCAAGAGATGGCATGTCAATAGATGCTGAATTAGTAAATGAATATTTATTTGATAATTTGTATCAAGAACCAATAAACGATCCAGGATATACATTCTTTCTTATGAATTTCTCTAATCTTGATAGCTTAGATCATACGTTTGAACATTGGTATGATGTAAATGGCACTGGGCTAGACTCAAATGAATCAATAACTTGGTGGTATTCAGGATATAGCAATCTTGAAAAAAGAGCTGCTACAGGCTGGGGTGGAAAATATCGTTTCTGTTATTTGGATGTTTCAGCTAGATCATGGTATCTAGATTTTGTGAAAACAGCTTGGATTAGCATGGGAGGAGAAGGATATCAATTATATTATGATTATCCTGATCTAGATAATTTAACGCAAACTTATGATCCAAATACAACTGAAGGAAATGAAATTCTAAATCAATATCTCGCAGAATGGATCAATACATATTTAGGAAATGTTTTATCTGGACCTGTTTACAGTGATTTGCCTATAGGAGATACAATCTCCTTACAAGTTTTGGTTTTAAATAATTTAACTGATAATGGCTACCCAATTGAAGATCTAGATTGGTGTATATCACAAAACAGAATATTTAATCAATTAGCAGTAGATTTTCCATGGATCGATTGGCAAATTGAAATTGAATGGGTAGAATTAAGTGATTATCCGATATTTTATGACTATATACACGATAATGTTTTAGAGGATATTAATGGTAAATATATTGCTGTTCAAAATGGACTATATCAATTGTTGGAAGATGAATTAGAAAATAATTTTGATTTAAATGCTGCAGATGTTGTTCTTCCATGTTATTTCTTCTTAACAGATGATATTGGTTTCAGATGGTTTGGTGTGTCCTTTGCAGGACTTGGTGGAATGGGTTGGGAAATTCTACTTGCAACTCAATATAGCCTTTTTGAGGATGGAATCATTGGACAACCACGTAGGGGATATTCTAATGTAATGATTCATGAATTAGGTCATTCGCTAGGATTACCACACCCACATAGCGCAACTTTTGGCTGGGGATCTAGTTTTATTTCTGATATTATGAGTTATTTTGCTTATGATGATTGCTTTTCTACTTTCTATCAAGATGCAATAGGTCGATCTCACACTGATGTTAACTATGCCTATGCACTTGATGAATATGTTATTGCTCTAGATGTGTATAACGATTCAGGTAAACCAATTGAACTTCTAGATACTATGTTTCAAATTAATAATACATTAGAATTGATACCGCAATACTATCAACAAATGGATTACAATTCTTCTGCTACATATTCATTCCTTTTAAGAGATCTTCTGGAATACGTAATAAACTATTTAGAACCAACTTCTACACCAACTCCAACAACAACTAGCACTTCAAATCAATTTGGTTTTTTGGCTGTTCTTGTAATCTTACCATCCATTTACTTCATTGTTAGATTAAAGAAGAAGACAAAATAGCAACAACCACTGCCAAATTAGAGAAAGATTTGGCAGTTATTCATTCTTTTTCTACAAACCATTGATCAATTGTTTTTTGGTTAATTTTTGTTAATTTCGAATAATAAGGGCGTATATCTTCGAATTTATATTTTCTTTTTGATTCTTTGAAAATTCTATAAATTTTGTTTTTATAATCTTGAGGAGGGGATCTTTTTTGATAAAATTGTTTAAACCGCTCATTTATATCAGGGAATTTTTCTGCTATAAAATCTAAGAATCGAGTTTTTGATGGTCCCATTAAATAAAGTATTCCAGGTATGACAAAATTTGCCCCTGCTTCGTGTATTTCTCTATATAAAGCATCTATCTCTTCATTCGAGTCATTGATTAATGGAATTATTGGCATAAGAAGAACACCCACTCTTATATTTTCAGAACGCAATTTAGAAATTGCTTGAAGTCTATGCTTCGCAGAAACAACTCTTGGTTCAATTTTTTTGGTAATATCTTCATCCAATGTTGATATAGAAAAAACAACTTCTAGAAATGATTCTGATGCCATATTTGCTAATATATCTTTATCTCTTGTAACTAAAGGAGATTTTGTAGCAACTATCAATGGATTATGAAATCTGTAAAACTCCTTCAACATTTCTCGTGTTATTTGTTCCTTTCTTTCAATTGGTTGATATGGATCACAGACAGACCCTAGATTTACTAATTCTTTTTGCCATTTTGGATGGGATAATTCTTTTCTTAATATTTTTGCAGCATTTTTCTTCAAAAAAATGGTTGTTTCAAAATCATGTTCCGGATCTAATTCTAAATAACTGTGAGTATATCTAGCATAACAATAAAGACATGAATGAAAGCAACCTCTATAAGGATTTGCTCCCCATTTGAAAGGCAATCTTGGAGAATCTATTTTATGTAAAATATTTTTGCAATTCTGTTCAATGTAATTAATTTTCAAAGTTGTCCACGTTGTTTTCTGGATTTCTCTTAATTAGTGATTTTATAGCACTTATAAACACTTACTTTTTCAAAGCTATTATGATATCCACAGGTAATCCCCACATCGTCATTTCCTTTTCATCTGCAACTTCTAATGAAACCTCATCAATGAATTTCTTTACTTCAATTGGTCTACAATCAATTATTCTTGGCA
>JAEOUJ010000393.1 GCA_016839405.1 Candidatus Gerdarchaeota archaeon
ATTCTTGGTACGATATTTTTAAACCAAATATTACTCAAGAAACAGATGAAGAATTTGATGAGAAGATGCAAATTTATGAATACTATTTTGAAAAAGATTCAAACAATTTTATTAGAACTTGGATAGATCGAAGTATTGGAAGAATATCTGGATTTCATTATAAAAAGAATAATGATGATATACTTATTCGTGCTCAGATACCAAATTCAGAAGCCTTTATAGGCATTGAAGAATTTCCAGTCACTTTAACATTAAAGAATAATGGTAAAGAAGTCAAGGAAATTTCCATTAAATCTTCTTCGACATCAAAGATTCAACTTAATGGTGATTTTGATAAAAAAATCACATTAAAACCAGGTGATGAGAAAATCATTCAATTTTCAGCATCATTTAGTTTAGATACAGAAGAACATGACTTGAAAGTATTTACTCAAGATTATAGCAATCATCAAATAACATTCAAAATTAGAAGTGACAATATTGAATTTCCATTATGCGTTGGAAAAATACCACTAGATGCAATTAAAATTCTCACTAACCCACAAAATTACACCACAAATACTAACCAAGAAATCAGTTTGCCACTCGAGATTACTAATAGTTTAGGCGAAGAAAAAGAAATCATAATTGATATTGTAAATAGTAGTAACATTATCTGTAAAGAAAACACAATAAAAACTAAAGCCTCGAAATATGATTCTCTAATTGAATTACCTATAAGTATTGGAGATACAAACACAACAGTTGATTATTTAGATATAACAGCTAAAACAACAGATGGAGAGTTGCTATACAAAACTAAACTTCCAATAATTATTTTCAATGAAAACAAAACAGTCGTTTATTATTTTGAGGATTTAATATTCATTGAAAACAAATATTATCGATTATCATGCTATAAAAGACCAATACCTGGAAACAATGAAATCAAAATAATTGATAAATTAAGAACATTACAAATTAATGGGAATGCTATCATATTAGGATATCCATTTGATGAAGATGGTTCAGAATTTTTCAGTAAAGAATTAAAACATGAAACTAAAGAAACAAAAACTGGAGTGTGGTTATGTAGTTCTGCTGAATCAAATCAGAAGAATGGCATTAAAATCACACGAGAAGTTTTCATTCCTCATGCAAAAGAACCTATAGGAATTCAATTTACAGTTGAAAATCTAACTGAAGAGTCAATTGGTAATTTGGGTGTCTTGAAAGGATCTTACTGGTGGCCAGGTCAACATCCATTATCAAACGAGGTTTTACCTCATAAGGATGGAATTGTTCAAGATGCGCTTAATGAATTACCTTTAATTTTAGAGAAAAAACCATCAGAATTAAGTGAAGGATGGAAAGCAATTAATTATGTTAGTGGGACCATTGGTTTTTTGTTTGATATAGAGAAAGTTGAAAAAGTAAACATCAATAGGCGTTTTCCAACATTTGAATACAAAATACCTGAACTAAAAGCAAATTCAATCTATACATCACCTTTAACATGGTATTGTTTTGGAGATTCGTGGCAACAAATACGTAAAATGTGGTTAGATAAATACAATCCATCACCAAAGAATGAAGTAGAGTTTCATCTTGAAGCTAAACCAAATAAACAATTCGGATTGATGTTAGAAAATGCTTCTAATATATCACGAGGAATAGTTGTTAGTAATGATCAAAAGGATATTGACATTACATTCAAAACTATTGGTACGGCTACATTGAAAGGAACATTAGATATTGAAACTAAAGATTCCGTATTAAATAAAACAAACATAACTATTAACGATCCAAAAGTAAAATCTTGGAAGGAAAATGTTCCAATTAAATCTTCTAATACTATGATAACCAATGGAAATATAATTTTTGATAGCGAAATTAGAAAATATAAAACTCCAATTGCTTTAGCTTTCTATAACTCAAAGGACAAGGTAAAAATCTCAAAAGGAAAACTTGATGGAAAAGAATTTTACCAAGTAGATAATGGTTTCTTAACATTTAGGGGAAGCAAGGATCATAAAGGACATATTTATTATTTATCAGCAGATGGTTCCGATGAGAACCTATTACTAACATTCTTCCCAGAAATCAAATCTTTTATGTGGTATAGTGAATTTTATGGAGGAATCCATGGATATATACATCCATATGGCATTTGGCTTGGTGAAGAAGAATTCTATAAACTTTCATTTGATATATCTGAGGTAACAAATGGTCAATGGAAAGGTATAGGAGTCACAACAAATATCATTGATTATACTCCTTCATTAAAAGGCATTCAAATGACTATAAATTATCTTACATTACCAAACTCTCCATTAATTCTTGTGCAACAAAAGGTATTCAATCACTCAAAAGTACCTAGAGTATGTTATCTTGCAGTTAGAGCTAGTCCAAATGTATCAAAATCAAATAAAGACAAATCTTACTATACCTCAACTAGTGGTGAAATTCTATCATTATCAATGCAAGAATTTGAATCTCGAAGTTGGAGGGATAGACAGAAATACAACAAGTGGGTAGCCTTCAAAAAAGATGGAAGCAAGAACTTTATCGGATTATTAACATTGGCATCAAAATATACTAATGATACTTTTGCATATACACCAAACCTCTCATTTTTAGTTCTTGGACGAGACACAATTAAAGTAACTATTCAACCTGAAGAAGCTATTAACATCTATAACTTGTTTATCATTACTGACGATATAGCAAATATAGAACCATTCTCACAAAGTAATGTTTTAGATTTACTAGAAGAAAAATAATCAAATTTCTTCTTTTTTCATTCTTTTTTAACAAAAAGATTACTTTCGATTATCTCCCCAAATTACTATTATTATTAATAGAGTTTTATGTTCAATACTAACCAAAATCTTGGTTCAAAAAAAATTAAAGGGATGATTTTGGGAGTTAATTTATTAAAGAAAAAATTTCTCCCAATTATTCCCTCAAAACAAAAGAAGATATTTTAATGCTTCATAACTATAAACAAAGAAAAGAAAAATGAGAAAATGATTGTAAAGAGCTTTTTTGAGAAATCAAAGGGTAATATCTATGAAAATTCAAATTAAAGGTGCCAGAGAAAACAATCTCAAAAATATTGATGTAGAATTAACTCAAGGATTAACAGTTATTACTGGAATCTCTGGTTCAGGTAAAAGCTCACTAGTTTATGACACACTTTATCATGAAGCAAGGAGAAGGTTTATTGATATTTTCACACCAAGATCATCAAGATTGCGTTTGCCAAAAGCAAATGTTGATACAATTACTGGTATTAGCCCCGCAGTTGCTGTTGATCAAAATGTTCTAAATAGAAATCCAAACTCAATATTAGCAACTGCAGCTGGTTTGCATCCTTTCTTTAGAATTTTGTATGCTAATTTTGGTGTTCGGTTTTGCCCAAAATGTAGTTCTGATTTATCTGTCTACTCAGAAGATGAAATAATTGAAAGAATCAAGCAAGAAATTAGAAAAGGACCTATTAGTATTTTAGCACCTATTCTTAGGAGAACGAAAGGAAGTCATAAAACTTTATTACAATTAATAAAAAAACAATTTGACTTTGAAGCGATAATTATAAATGGAAAAATTTGGGATGGAAAAGAACTTACTCCAGTAAAAGAACATACAATAGAGATTAATCTAGCGGATTTTTCTAATGAAGCATCAACTAAGCAAATAAGAGAAATTGTGCAACAAGCTTTTGACTTGGGTTCACCAGTAATCAATATTAAAACGAAAGATGAAATGATTGCTTTAACTAAAACAAGAACTTGCGTAAATTGTGGTTATTGGTTTACAGAATTAGAACCGAAATATTTCCATATGCCTTGTGAACATTGCAAAGGAAAAGGTTGTGAAATATGTAAAAAAAC
>JAEOUJ010000394.1 GCA_016839405.1 Candidatus Gerdarchaeota archaeon
CTTACCTATTATAGGATTAATAAAAAGTCCATCGACCAATGTGAGAGCTGTTTTTTGAACATATTCATGTCCTAAATGAGGTACATTTCTTGTTTGGAATCCTACAACAGTTTTCCATCCTTTTTCCTTGAAAATTGCTCTTGTTTCTTCAGGATAAAATGTATGCTCTTTAAATTCATTTATTACTGTATTAACAGCTTCAACTTTTCCTGATAATAAAATATCATTGGAATGCAAAGTTTTAGCAACTCCTGGATGATTCAAATCAAGAGTTTGATAAACACTACGAGCAACAGCTTCTTTGTTAAAAGCAAATTTTTCTTCTAAATGCAATATTCCAATTATTTCTTTGCCATTTATAAGGGCAATATCTTCTCCTTCCATTAAATACTTAGCTTGATCTTCAGAAACATCTAATGTAATAGGAATTGTCCAAGGTATATCATTAGCTAGTCTATCAGTGCTTATTATAGAATGGACATCATCTTGTCCCATAAAACCTTCAATCGGACTGAATACACCGTGAGAAATATTATTTATATCTTCAATGACTTCTTCACTGATTTTTAATTGAACCATTTCATTGTATTCAGCGAGTATTTTTTCTTTTTTATTGTCTGTTACTAAGGTATTGATTAGTTTTCCGCCATGTGGTTTAATCATTTCGACAATCTCCAAAATGCTTGTTGCATTTGTTTTTCATAGGTGGTAATAGATGGTTTTTTTTGATGAGTCCTATAAAAAATACTCATATGAAATAAATTTTCAATTTATTGCGTAATCTAAAGCAATCAGATTAATAAGTTTATGCAAGATTTACAAAACTTGAGTTGATTAATGCTCGAAAAATTTTTCCAATTAGTTTCTCACTAAAATTTTTTTCATTTTATTTAAGAGAATAGAAAATGTACTAAGTGAAATTTGAGAATATAAGCAATTATTTTTCAATTATTTACTAGATTCATTTTTCATTTCGATAAGAGTAATAATTTTTTGAAGAAAAGGACTATTTTGATGAATCTCTGTAATTAATTTGATTTCCTTTAACATTTGTTTTTGTACTTGATTTTGATTGTATTTTTTAGCAATAATACTTGCCCATAGAAGTCCTAAAGCTGCTTTTTCCATGATCATTTGATTATTTCGATAACTTTTCGAGAATTCAAGTAATTCATTATAAAGTTGATATTTCATTTTCCAGGTGAAATTTTGAACATCCAAAATTAAGAAATTTAAAGCTTCAATAAATTTAATTTGCAAGTCAATTTCAAAAGAATTTAGTTTGGCTATATCTTTTATTAAATCTAACAATTTTAATTTCTTAGAAGCATCTTTAGCAGTAAATGATAGAATACCCCCATTGATTGCTCGAGTGATTTTTAGTGCTAATGTATCATCATTTAAACCTATTCTATTTGTTTTTTCTAATTCCTGTTTAATGCTGATTAATAACTCTAATTGTCCTTGCCTTGTTAAGAAGCTAATTAATCGAACAATATTTTCTACAAAATTATATTGTCTGTAATATTTTGGTATAAATTTCAATCCTTTTTGATTTAGTAAATTTAGTAATATAAATACAGATTCACCATCCAATCTTGCTGCACGTAAAGTTACAGCTCTTACTAATGGTTCAATTATTTCTAAGAACATTTTCTTTTCAAATAATAAATTAACATGTGAAATTAGTTCTTCAGAAGTAATTTTCAATTTTGGACTATTGAAACCAAACATTCCAACTGAGAAAATTAACGCTTTTGTATGCATTATTTGATTAATTAAGAAACGATTATCTGTTAATTCAAGATGTTTAAGAAAATCCATTTGTTCAGTTATTTTTGATTCATTAGTAGCTGATTTAGTTAAATCATCACTTTTAGTTGTTATATCCTGCAGTTCATCAATTGTTTTCCTATCAGCAGGGATATCGCCGATTTCACGTAAATGTTCAGTTAACTTATCATCTGTTTCTATTAGAGCATCAGCTTCAGAAACCAAATTAATTGATTTGAATGAATTTTTATCTTGAGCATTTAATTTCTCAGTGATTATTTTTATATCATCAAAATTATCGAAATCATATTCTAGAACAATTCCTCTTCTCCCAACCTTCAAGGAATCATACTCTTCTATTCTCATATTTTTCATAATTGCTAGAAGTTTTGCTTCAGCAATGATATACGTTTCATTTTTCTCACGTTCAATTTTCAATTCAGAAATAAGTGGTAGGTCTTTGAAAGA
>JAEOUJ010000395.1 GCA_016839405.1 Candidatus Gerdarchaeota archaeon
GATTTAGTAAAATTCCTTTAATAACCCCAGTATTTATTATCTTCACTTAAGCTTCGCTTTAATTGTATCAAATCATCAAGAGCTTCTTTTTCATCTATTGTTAAATCTTCATAGAATTTTTCCTTGATACGACGAACAACACCTTCTGGAAGATCAACAAATAACTCCATATCTTCAGAAATTTGGCGACCAACAGTTGGACCTCTGATTGATATAGCTACTTGTTTGCCTTTTTTTGCTTCTCGGACTGATTGACCACTCTCTTGTATCTGTTGAATTGAACCGCATTTTTTGCCATCAGTTCCTCTAATTATAGGTACTCTTGGAACAAGGCGCCCAGCAATTATCTCTACTCCGACAATTGCAGGTTTACTTTGACGAAAAGTCATACCTGGTAATATCTTAATTTTAGCTGGAAATGTTAAATCTTTTAGACTTTCAGCTTTAAGTTTTCTCTCTAATTCTAATTTCCATCTTTCATAATCATCTAATAAAGTGTAAATTATATCACTGTGGAAATAGGCAATGTTATTTACTTCTAGTTCTTCCTGAGCATCTGGAAGAATACCAACATTAAATGTGACAATTGCTCCAAGTGAAGGATTATTTTCTTTAACGATTATTGCATCAGTTACGTTAGCTTTACTAACATCACCTATATCAGCGATTTTTATTGGAATGTTTCTATCTCTGAATTCTTTTACTAGAGCTTCTAATGCTCCTAAAGTGTCAGCTTTTATAATAATTCCTTCTTTATCAGTTTCGATTTTTATAACACTAATTTCCTCTGTAATTAATTTAACAGCATGTTTAATTTCATCTTGGGAATTAGCTACCATAACAGGTGCTCCAGCTAAAGCATCATTTAAACCTGATCCTGTAATTTTTATCCCAGCAGCAGCATGAACTTTTTCTATAGAATTGAATTTTTCTCTTGGATCTCGAATTTCATCAAGCTCCTTTGGTGATAATAATGCTCGAATTTTTGCTTGTTCAACCCCATTCTTCGATCCAAATACAATATGATCATTTTTTGTAAAAGTGCCTTTATGTACAATCACATTAAGAGTAGTACCCATTCCAGCTTCTTCGGTTACTTCAAGTATAGTTCCTTCTCCTAGTCCTTCGCTATATTCCAATTTTTTTAGCAAAAATTGTTGAGCTAATCCCGCTAGCACTAGGAATAAATCCTGAATTCCTTCTCTTGTCTTTGCGCTAGTAGGAACAATAGCAACGTTTTCTGTGTAATTGCGTATTCTGTCATATCTATCTGATGGATACTTTAATTTTGATAATTCACCCATTAATTCATACAAATGATTATCTAACGCAGTTTGAGTGTCAATGGTTTGTTTTTTGAATGAGTTTCTAAAAGCTGTTCCTTCTTGTTTTTTCCAACCAGCAACACGATCAATTTTATTAGCTGCAACTAGGAAAGGAATTTTTCTTTGTTTTAAAAGGCGCATAGATTCAAAGGTTTGCGGTTGAAAGCCAGCTTGAACATCCACAACCACAATTGCTATATCAGCAACTGAAGCACCTCTAGCTCGAAGATTAAGGAATGCAGCGTGTCCAGGAGTATCAACTATTAATATCCCTGGAATTTTTAACTTAATTGTTCCTTTTTTCATCAAGTCTCCACAAATTTCCTGTATTGTTTCAATGGGAAAATATGAAGCGCCAATTTGTTGAGTTATGCCACCTGCCTCACGTGCTTGTACAGCTGTTCCTCGTACAGCATCAAGAATAGAAGTTTTACCATGATCAATATGACCTAGAATAACACATATAGGAGCTTTAATGCGTTTGGATTCATCCACTATAATCGATTTTTCATTTTGATCACTTTTTTTTTCTTTCTCTTGTGACATACTCATACCTCACATTTCAACATAAACAATAATTATTCATAAATCCATTTCTCATCTTGCATCTCGTTTTTAACAATTTCATTTTCATTAAAATAAATTTTATATTCAATTTTAGCGTTTTCTGGTGAATCAGCTGCATGAACTACATTTCGACCAATATCCATACCAAAATCACCCCGAATTGTGCCAATTTCAGCTTCCATTGGATTAGTTAAACCAGCAATTTTACGAACTCGTTTCACAGCATCTTTCCCTTCAACAATCATAGCAACAACAGGTCCACTTGTAATGAAATCAATTAAACCATCATAAAATGGTTTCCCTTTATGTATTGCATAATGTTCTTCAGCCATTTTCTTAGTTAATCTTAGCATTTTCATAGCAACAATTCGTAATCCAACTTGTTCTAATCTTGTGACAATATTACCTATTAATCGTCTTTTAACACCATCGGGTTTTACCATAACAAATTCTCGTTCAAATTCATCTGACAAAATTTCCACCTATTTATCAGCAAAAATTTGTTGCTCAAAAAACTTTTGATTAAAAAGAAAAAAAATAATTATGGATTTAAGCTGATTAAACCCAATCACCAGTCTCAATCTTAGTTGGAAGGTATTCTTCAGTAAAGAATCTTATACCTCTACTTGCTAAAGCTTGGATTTCTGCCTTTTGTTTGGTTTCAATCATTAATTTAAGCTCTGACATCCATTTAGGACGAATCTTTACAAATTTCTCTTCCATCATTGCTTTTGCACGAGAAATATCCATTTTAGTCATTGGTAATCTACAATTTTGCGGTAGATTATATTTATCCAAATCAGAAGGTCTAACACCCAACCATTTGATATTAGGTGTTGCTAATTCATATGATTCATATGATAATGCTTTACTACCAAGTCCATAGACACGCAATATATCTAGACCATATGGATCACTATCCATAATTGCAAAAACTGGTAAACTCAACTCATGACTCATTCTTCTGAGAAATATTCTTGTAGCAACATTAGGTTGACCACTTCCAGTTATGATAATGCAAGGATATTTTTCATAAAATTTATCCTCTGCCAATCTTAAAAAAGCAGCTTGTTTTTCAACTACTAAAATAAATTCAGCATCAGATTCCATATCAGTTATATGATCTTGCATTGGATTTACGTTCTTGCCACTTGAACCTTGCCTTGAACAATCAATAGGATCACCATTATCAAGATAAGACAATCTTCCAACGACCAATCCTCTATCATTTGCTGTAACGTGAATATTCTTACGATATGTGCCAAGCATAACTGCAGCATCTTCAATAAGAGGGTCACTCCCCCGATTTTGATCTTCAAATAGGCTAACATCAGTATAGAAGATTTCTCTCTTACTACCATGTATATTTTGTTCAAGTAGTTCATGAATAATTTGTAAAACACGCAATTGAGCTGTGAATCTTTTTACAGCACTTATATCATCCCATTTTCTTTCAAGATAATTTTGCCCCAGGAGTAACAAGTCTAATTCTTCATCATAAATTACATTACTCGCACTTCTTGATGGTATATTCAAAACTGGTGTGCCAGTGTTTATGGTATCAACAAAAACTCTTCTGAAGATTTCCTCAATTCGTTGCATTCCTTCATCTCGAGAAATATCTTTAATTTCATGTATACCATCAGGTAATTCATCAATTTCAGTTCGTTTTGTTTTTCTTACTTTATCTCGTTCTTGAATTATTTCTTGTATTTTTTCTTTTGATACTTCTCGTGGATATTTATTATTTGAAGATTTTTTAGATGACATTATTATCCACACCTTCTTATGTTAAATTGATAATCATGAATATTTGTTATGATGAACCCTCTAATTCTTCAGATGTTTTAAATGATCGAATTATATGTTTCCTTATTGATTTTATAGTTTTAACACCTAAACCCTTAACAGCTGATGTTTTAGCTATTTTGGCATTTTGGAATTGTTTTACAGTATAAATTCCCATAGAATTCAATTCTTTTGTAATTGCATGAGTAACATGTGGTAGTATTTCTACGGATAAGTTTTTACGAATTTCAATAATTGATTTCTCATCAATACCTCTGATTGAGGTTAATTTTTTAATGTCTTTCTTAAAGACATCACCCACTGTTTTTACTCCTAGTTCAGCAAATCGCTCTTCTGTTGCTTTTCCCATACCTGGTAATTTACTAATTTTAACTGATGGTTTCAGCAAATCCTTTGGAGGTCCTCTAGCAATTTGTTTTTCTTCATCTTCTTTTTTAGGTTTCTTTGTGCCCAAAAATTCTGCTATTGTTTTATCTTTTTGTACCTCTTTAGCTGGTTTCTTTGCTTTTTTAGGTGGTTTTGCTGGGATTGGTTTCTCTTTAGCAGGTGGTTTTTTAGGAATTTTTCTTTTCAAGATATCACTTGAGCCAGGTGTCATTAATAATTTGTCTTCAATTTCAAGTTTGAGTTTAGTTATTGTAGGTGACCTTATTCCCCTAATATTTGTTAAGCTATTATCATCAGCTTCAAAAAATTGACGAACGGTAAAAATACCCATTAAATTCAAATCTCGTTTACCTTCAAAATTTATTCGAGGTAAAATTAAAACATCAGTATTACCCCTATTTGCTGTTATGGTCTTAGCACCCATTCCTTTTATTTTTAACAATCTACTATTAGCTACTTGGTAAAATTTCTCTACAGTTGTAATCCCTTTTTCATTTAATTTCTCAGCCATAGTTTTACCAACCCCTTCCAAGTCTTTTACAGGGGCATCAATTTCTAGAAATCCGTGCGGTGGAGTTGGTGTTTTAGGTTTGGTTTGTATTATTTCTTCTTGATCTTCTTCGATTATTTCTTCTTCTTCTCCAGCTTTTCTTAGAGATTCAATATCCAAATCTAAATTCTTTCTAATTAATACTATAAGTGAATTTATTCTCTCTTCAGATAAACCATGTATTTTGATTAATTTCGATTTATCAGTCTCTAGAAAATCTAAAACACTATATATTTTCTTTCTATGTAATTCATCTATAGTTTTTTGAGTTAAATTAGGTAAAACATTTACGTTGCATTTTGATTTAGATTCAGTTAAAACTCCAATTGATAAATAACTATCAGTGAGGTCTTTATTATCCATAAGAAAGAAATCTTTTATGTTTTTTACACCTATCGCGCGCAAAGATTTTTCAGTCGCAGGACCCACTCCACTTAATTCAGATAAACTATCATCAGCATTATACAAATCCATTCCTGCAATAATTCCGCGTTCTTTAGCAAATTCATCTAAAGCTTTTGCACTTACTGATTCAACTAATTCATCTTTAGCAATTTCTGGAAGTTCTAATATAGCTGTTAGAATTTGTTCAGCTTGATCAACAGATTCTTCAGATAAACCTAATGAAATCAATTCTTGAAGTTGATCTTCATCTAATAATATTAAATCTTGTAATGTTTGTATATCATAACGTTCTAAATCCACACCTTCGATAGAATCCATTGGAAGAGCTTCTACAGGAATGGGATTCTTCGGCAAGAAAATTGAACCTTCTCTTTGTTTTAAGCAATTAGAAAATTGAGTTGAACTGAATAGAAATTTAACATCTTCTTCATCCATTCGTCCTATCATTTGTCCAACAATTGAAGAAACTACTGGAGCATATTTTTCGAATATTCTCATTCGGCGAGCTTGCTGTTCACGTTTCTTTAATGCCCGTTGAAACTTCATCAATTTTCTGCCTGCTTTTTGAAGGCATAAACGAAGTTCCTTGCGAATTTCATCAACCTCAGCAATATATTCTTTACTTGTCTCTGGAAAAGGAATTTTTGTGCTTACTAAAGAAACAGCAAAAATAATTGGATCATTATTCAGATTAGTTTTATAGTTAGACCAATTAATACTTTCAATGGTTTTTTTGATTAAATCATTCCCTTCACCAAATAACAATGGAATTCTATTGGCAAATCGGACAAGTTTATAAGGAGGGGAAATTTGTGCACCACCATATCCAATAGCAACCTCAACTTGAAAAGCATGACCACTATAGCTTGATGGTGGGCGGCTTTCTGAACAGGTGAATTCTGGTTGGTAAACATCCTTTAATCCAGCTTCAAGATTTGTATGCCCTAATGGAGATAGGCATTTACCATCTGGTGGAAAGAACCTTACTTTCGTAAATCCTTCATGAATAAGACGACGTAATTCCATTTCATCTAATTTTTTAGGATTTTTTAATCCACTAATTTTGGATATTTTCAAAACTTCTTGGGCTGTTTTATCACCTATTCTTTGAAAATGAGTTTTTAAGAAATCAAGCATATTTTTTGCAGTTGTTCTTGTGATTTCACTTTTTAGTTGGTTAATATCTGTTCCAATTGGATGTAATGGAACCTCAATCGGAGGTTCGGGGATGTTTTCTACTGTTCTTTCATGAATTATTGGTTCTATAAGATTATCTGGAGTAAAGATTTTGAAAGAAGCATAAGGTGTAATTACAGCCATTTCTTCTAGATATTCGAATATATATCGTTTGGAACGACTCCAAGTTCCAGCAAAACAAACAGATACCTCGGTACCATGTCCTTTTAATTGGTTTTTTGATGTTCCAGTATATTTTTTCTCATCAACAATTTCTGGAGCATTTTTTACAATATCAATAAATAATTTATAGTGACTAGTTGATTCTGCTGCTTTTCGTTTTGAAATAGCTATACGAGATTTAATTTCAAATGGTACTCGTATAGTTGATTGAGAATAAATCAAAACCATTTTAGCTCCAAGACCAAAACGACCACGAGATTGTCTTTCACCATAATTTGAACCAGTTAAAACACGACCAAAAAGTTTTGGAATATCTGCATGTCTTATTCCAATCCCATTATCACGTACACTTAAACGAATAAATTCAATTATTGTATCTTCTTCAATTTGATAATCTTTTATCCCCATTAACTCGCCTATTTCTTCTTTTGACATTAATTCTATTTTAATTTCAATATCAGGTAAAAAGCCACCTTTCTCTGCTGCGTCAAGAGCATTTTCTACTAATTCGCGTACGCTTGTATAGGTTGACCTGGTTGGATTGTCAAAACCTGCAATTGCTTTATTAGCTTCAAAGAATTCTGCAGCAGAACGCTCGATAATCTTTTCACGTGCAATCATTTTAGTAACCTACTACTAGCCACCTCATACTTGTGAAAAGGACTTTACACTACCATGTCCTTTTCATTCAATATCTTAACCCGTTCACCTTTAGGGTATCACATATTACTTTCTTTTTATCACAAAAGAAAGCTTCGGATATTTCTAACTTGAATGATAGTTATTATTCCACTAATTTATTAGCTATTCTATCATTGCATTACTTTGCGCTTCTTTAATACTTTATTATTCTAGCAAATTTAAATCTATATACTTTTTAAATTTAAGGTTTGAGTATATCAACAGTTCGTGGGAACATTATTGCTTGTTTGATGTTATCTAAACCACAAATCCACCAAACTAATCTTTCTAAACCCAAACCAAATCCTGCATGTGGTGGTATGCCATATTTAAAGAGATTAAGATACCAATCATAACCTTCTAAATTAAAACCTTGATTTTTTATTACCTCGATCATTTTTTCATATTCATGAACTCTTTGTCCTCCAGTACACAATTCCACAAAACCACCTGGAGCCATTAAATCAAAACTATTGGAGATTGATGGATCTTTGTCATTTACTCGATAGTAGATACCTCTTGTATGCACAGGCCAATCAATTATAAAGAATGGTGTTTTGAAGTGATGTGAAAGAGCTGATTCTTCTTGAGAAGTAAAGTCTTCATTGATATTAACAGGATCATCCAATTCAAATGTTTGACATAGCTCTTTAGCTTCTTTAAAAGTAATTCTTGGGAATCCACCATTCAATTTCTTAATATCAGAACCTAATTGTTTTAGTTGATCTTTTGCTGTTTTAATAGTCTTATTAACAACATAAACTGTCATATCTTCTAAAACTTGCATCATGCTAATATGATCATAAAATGCAGCTTCAACCTCTATTTGCCAAAATTCTGACACGTGTTTTCTTGTTCTTGATTTTTCCATCCTAAATGATGGAATTATACCAAAAACTTTCTCATGCGCAGTAATGGCAGCTTGTTTATAAAATTGTGCGCTTTGAGCTAAGTATGCATCTTGATCAAAGTACTTTATAGGAAAGAGTGTTGCCCCACCTTCTGTAGCAGTTGCTACAATTAAAGGTGAAAATAATTCAACAAAACCACTTTTTGTGAAAAATTCTCGAATAGCTTGAGCTACATGCCCCTTAACTTCAAAAGGTAATTTATGTTCCGGCATTCGAATAGTTAATTCTCGAAAGGTAAAAACAGTTCCTTCATCCATGGGTGTTTTACCAGTAATATCAACTGGTATAGGAGCATGAATTGGATTTAATATTTCCATTACTTCTGGGATTACTTCCATGCCACCAGGAGCTTGTTCATTCTTTTTAACATAACCTTCTATCCAAACTATAGTCTCATTTTTTAATCCAATTAATGTATTCCAAATTTCTTCTGAGAGTTTGGATTTAATGCCTGTAACTTGAAGTTTCCCACTTGCATCTCGAACAGTTAAAAAACAGATTTTTCCTTTATGAACCAAATGCTCTGCCCAACCACCAAGAGTAATCTTGGTGCCATCTGCTAATGATTTTATATTATTGATAGCAGTTTTAGTGGAATAATCAACCATTATTTATACAGCCTTCTTTGTTTTTACACGGATTTCCTCTTGTTGTTTAAAAGGTTTTTTTCCAATTTTTTATGATTAATTAACGATTGCTAATTTTCTTTTTTAAAATTCAATTAATTGAATTTTAATTATTAATTTATTAAGTAGAAATGAAATGAAAAAGAAAATAAACTAATTCATCCTTTATTTTATGTTCTAATTTTTCTAATAGCGTCTGCAGCCCAAGAACGAATTCTTATATCTTCATCTTCCATTGCTATTTTAGTAAGTTCAGGAATAGCATCCTCAGAACCTATATTACCTAACGCTACAGCTGCTTCTAAACGAACGCCAATTGTCTTATCATTTTTCATAGTTTCTATTAATTCCTTAACTGCTTCATTTGCCTCTTCACCTAAATCACCTAAAGCTGCAGCAGCATGTGAACGTACTAGTGAGTCTCTATCTTCTAGCAATAATTTTGCTAATTCTTTAACAGCTTCTTTGGCTTTTAATTCACCCAATTTAGAAGCTGCTTCTGACCTTATCCAACCATCTCGATCTTTTAGATTCTTTAGAAGTCGATTAAGTTGTTTTTCGTCATAGCTCAATCTAAATAACCTTCAAATTATTAATTAACAAGTATTAAGGATGTTCTAAAAGAAAAATGTTGTTAGAAAGATTATTAAAATAAAATTATTTGCTGTTAGATTTTACTTAGGAGATGCAATAAAATGAAAATTTTTGCAATTATAGGTTATACAAATTCAGGGAAAACATCCACACTAGTTGAAATAATAAAAGAATTAGTTTTACGTGGTTTTGAGGTTAATACTATAAAATCAATACATATTGAAGATTTCAGTATAGATCAAGAAGGTAAGGATTCGTGGAAACATCGACAAGCAGGAGCAACAATAACAGCAACAAGATCAAATAAAGAAACAGCTATTTTATATCAAAAATCTATGACTGTTGAAGAATTAATACCATTCTTTAAAGCTGATTACTTAATTTTGGAAGGATTTACTAATGAAATTAAAATCCCAAAAATACTTTGTGCAAAAAATGTAGATGAATTAGATGATAGATTTGATGAAAGTGTTTTTGTTTTATCAGGAATAATCAGTAGTAAGTTGTTAGAATTTAAAGGAAAGAAAGTTGTTAATGCACAAACAAATATAAAACAATTGGTCGATTTAATTGAAATATATGCTATTGATAGTAGCAAGCTATTAACTATGTGAATTCTTAAAAAAGCTAATTAATTGTTGAGTTTTTATTATTCTTGATGGTAAGCCACATTTTCTTAAATTATAAATTAGTGATAAATAATTTGATTTGTCTAAATCTAGTTTTAATAAATTATCTTGATTATTAAAGAAATCAATTGCTAAAGAATCAGAAATTAATTGACCATTTTTTAATCCAATTACTCGTGAACTGTAATTTAAAACAAAATCTAAGTTATGAGTAATGAGTATGATTAGTTTTCCTTGTTTATGAAGTTCGTTCAAATAA
>JAEOUJ010000396.1 GCA_016839405.1 Candidatus Gerdarchaeota archaeon
ACTAGAGTGTAAAATATTTAAGAAATTAAAATCATAAACGCTAACTAAAATAACTATTGGACATAAAATACCGAATAAAAAAATAATAACAATCCAAAAATACCATTTCTTTTTTATTTCTTTAGCTGGATTAAATTGTTTAATGGATGTACTGATGCTGATTTTTTTAAGAAGCTCAACTTGTTCTTTATTATCACTAATCAAATTAATTTGCTCAAGGATTTTTACTGCATGTTCTCCAACTTTAGTTAAAACATATGATCCATCATCTTGTTTTACAATAATTCCACTTAATTGTTTAAGGTGAAAGTTGAGTTTACCAGTCGAAAGTGATAATTTACTAAGCAATTCAGTATAACTCTGAGAAATGTTTTCATATATGAGGTAGAGCATTTTACGTCTAATATCATGAGAAATTGCTCGAAGAACATATTCTGATTCTGATGAGAGATCGTTATTTGGCATTTTTTTCACTTACGATTTTAAATAATTGACAAATATTGTCTTTTTATTTAAGTATTAAGACAAACAATCTTATCAAGAGTTTGACAAATCCACTTTTCAAAACTGTTTATAATAGACGATTTCGATTATAATCTTGATGATAAATTGAATAAAGATACAACAGAAATATTTGGCGTAGGAAAACAAAAAATAATAGAGGACTTTCTTCCTGACAAACTTTATCTTAAAGAATTGATTATTTTTTGGACACTAGGTTGGTTTGGAGTTCTAATATCAATTGCTATTTTTTTGATTGCATTCATATTTGGAGAATCTGGATTTACTAATGTAATAGAAATTATAACTTATGTTACAGCAGGAATAATGGTTTTGGTGTATATCGTAGGAGTAATTTTTACTATTCCATATTATAATTCGATCAGTTATGCTTTAACAACTCAAGAAGTAATTGTCAATAAAGGATTCCTAGTAAAGCGAACAAAAATTGTCCCTTATAGAAACATAACAAATTTTGTTATGCGTAGAGGGATTATTGATAGAATAATTGGTGGTAACAATTTTGGCACAATTCAAGTTGAAACAGCTGGCCAAGGACCTCAACAATCTCATCCAGAACAGAGACTTGTTGGTGTAATGGATGTAAGTGGATATACAGAAAAACTTCGTGGAATCCTTTCTAAAATGAAAGGACAAGCAGCTATAACTGCAGATACTGAAATTGCTTCTTCTCTTGGTGAAGAAGAACTCCTATACAAAATATTGGATACTCTTAAGGAAATTTCGAGTAAGTTATAATTTCCTCTTTCCTTTTTTTTAAATTTTATACGTAAGCTTCTTAAAAGATTGATTTTGAAATTAAGATAGTGTGGTGTAAAATAGTTGGAAAATGATTCTCTAGCAATTATTAAAAAGGAAATACAGAAATCACTAGATGAAGTCTTGTTTAAGCTATCTATTAAAGGCAAAGGTATAATTCAAGAAGTAACCAGAAAAGATAGTTTTGGTGATTTATGTACACCTGTATTTTCACTTGCTAAGGAGAATAAATGGCTCCCTCATGAAATGGCAAAAGAAATTGCTACAAATTTCTCAAAAAATGATTATATAGATGAAGTTTTTTCTGAAGGTGGTTTTGTTAATTACAAGTTAGATCGTGGTTTATGCACTAAAATTATAATAGAAACAATTTTTACAAATCAAGATTTTTACAAAAATGATAATTATAAAAATCAAAAAATTATGGTTGAACATACCTCTGCCAATCCAAATGGACCAATTCACATAGGTAATTTCAGAGGATCAATTATTGGTGATGTTTTCGCAAGAATCTTAAGTGCTGTTGGAGCGGAAGTAAAAACTCATTTTTATGTTGATGATTTAGGACATCAAATTCCAGTAGCAGTAATTGGCTATCAGTTATTAAAGAAGCATAATAAATTTAATCCTAAAGTAAAATTAGACCATTATATTGGCCAAATTTATGGTATAACACACACTATGTATGATATCCAGAGATTAAAACAAGAGTTGATAAAAGATTACAAAGTTAATTTAGGTGGAAATATTTACTGGTTAGAAGCAAAAGAAAAAGAGATTCTTGATTTAACTAAAGCTATTCCAAATAAACAAAAAAACGAATATGTAAAAAATTTTGATTTCTTCTTTAAAGTTCAAAAGGATGTCTATAAGCGATTCACGAAACTCTATGATGATATAAAATCTTGTTTAATAAAAGATAATATTGACTTACCAACTGCTATTCCTGATTTAAATAGGAGGTATATGGAACAAGAAAAGGAAGCTGTTAAAATAGTTAGACAAACATGTGGTGATGTAATTCAAGGTCATAAAGAAGAACTTGCACTAATGGGAATAACTCATGATAATTTTGATTGGGAAGCAGATTTACAATGGTCTGGTAAGGTGGACGAAGCCTTAGACCAATTAACACAAAATAGTTATATAATCAAAGAAGGAAAGGCTCGAATTTTTGATTCAAATAAAGCTGCTAATTTAGATGGTGCTCGAGAATATCTCAAACTAAAGAAATCTTATGAAGTACCTACAGCCATTCTCATTACTTCAAGTGGTGATACTTTGTACCTTTTACGTGATATTGCATATTCAATAGAAAAAATTGATCATTACAAAAATGATAAGGTATTCAATGTTATTGCTAAAGAACAAGAACTCACTCAAAGACAATTAAATCTAGCAATAAGAGCTACTGGGAGAAGTGATGTAGCTGACAAAATTTGGCACTTGAATTATGAGATGTTAGAATTAAGAGGTGCTCTAACAAGTATGAGTGCACGTAGATTACAATATATCACCCCTCTTGAATTATTTAATAAAACAAAAGAAGCAGTATTTCAAGCGCATTTGGAAAATCGTCCATATCCAAACAAAGAGAAAGAAGAAATTGCTAGGATTGTTGCAATAGGGGCGATAAAATATTCAATAATAGCAATTGGTTTAATGAAGAAATTAATTTTTGATCCACAAGAAGTTGTTTCTTTAGAAAACAATACTTCTCCATTTATTCAATATGCATATGCAAGGTCTCAAAATATATTAGCAAAAACTGAATTCAAGTGGAGTAAAAAACTAGCTAAATTATTAACACAATTACAAGAAAATGAAGAATGGAATCTAGTTATTGAATTAGCTAAACTTCCAAATATAATTTTAAATGCTGCAAAACAAATAAAACCAGAATTAATATGTAATTATCTTTTTGATGTGGCTAATTTATTCAATCAATTCTATGCAAATCACAGAGTTTTAGATGCTGAAACAAAAGATTTAGTTGAAGCACGATTAGCACTTACCTATGCAGCTGGTTTTATCTTAAAAACGGGTTTACAGCTTTTGGGAATTGATTCACCAAATAGAATGTAAATTAGCTATCTAAAGTAAATTCATGTAATACCTTGATAGGATTGTAGATAACACGTTACCTTTTGAATATTAAATTACATTCTTTATATGAGTGGATGATTGGTTAGTACTAAACAAAAGCTAACTCAGGATGAAATAGAATCCCTATCCAATAACTTAGTGATGGTGCTACTGTTTGGAAAGAGAAAATTTCAATCAATCTATTGATGATAATCCCAATTTGCGAAGATTTGTAGAGCAAACAAGAAGACAAGTTCCACAAGAAATAATTAAACCCTTAGGGAAAACTAACTGCTATGTTATAGGCGTAGGTGGCGGTGGAAATAACACTGTAAATAGATTGATGACTACAAATATCAAAGATGCTCATTGCTTATGTATTAACACTGATATGCAACATCTAAATTCAGTAAAATGTGATTCAACTTTACTAATTGGTAAAAAAACCACTAGAGGTTTGGGAAGTGGTGGTAAGCCGGAGCGCGGTCGAGCTGCTGCAGAAGAATCATATAATGAAATTCAAAGAACCATCTCAGATGCTGATATAATCTTTTTAACATGTGGTTTAGGTGGAGGAACAGGAACTGGAGCAATGCCTCTTATAGCTGAAATCGCCAAGAAATCAAATGCTATTGTAATGAGTGTAGTAACTTTACCTTTTACGATTGAAGGAAATCGAAAAGAAAAAGCATTTATTGGATTGGAAGAATTACGAAAGTATTCAGATACTGTTGTTGTTATTGACAATGATAAATTATTGGAATTAGTTCCTGATTTACCAATAGAAGAGGCTTTTAGTGTTGCAGATGAAGTTCTAGCCAATTTTATTCACTCAATAATAAATACTGTAACACAACCTGGTCTTATTGCTGTAGATTTTGCTGATTTAAAATCAATAATTACTAATGGTGGAGTTGCTGTTTGTGGTATAGGAGAAGCAACTGGAGAGAACAGAGCAGAAATTGCTGTAGAAAAAGCACTAACAAGTCCATTAATAACTATTAATTACAAAACAGGAACTGCTGCTTTAATTAATGTCACAGGTGGTTCAAATATGACCTTGCGTGAAGCAAGTAGTGTAGTTGAACTCATACGAGATAAAATAAATCCAAATGCAGAGATAATTTGGGGGACTAAAGTCGATCATGAATTAGGTGATATTATTCGAATAACTGTTGTTATTTCTGGTGTTGAAAGCAATGAAATAATTGGCAAATCAAAAGAAAACACCATACGAGGACCACCATATGATATAGTAGCTGGAAGTAATACATTAGGCATCACTACACTAAAAGAACGAGAGAATTGGTTGAAAAAAGAAACTAGAACTAATCTTGAGAATATCATGGAAAGAAAATCTCCTTTAGATAATATATTGAAAAATCATGATAAAACAAAAGATGATGATGAAGAAGCAAGTGAATTCTGGGAAGAATTAGGTATAACAAAAGGTTTGGATTAAAAAATTGTTAAAAAACTAAAAGAAAACCTTTTAAGAAATATCATATCATTGATTTCTGTTCAAAAAATTAGGCCCATAGTGTAGATGAGTTAGGTTAAAACTGCTCAGCATACCGGCCAATCATCCAAGTCC
>JAEOUJ010000055.1 GCA_016839405.1 Candidatus Gerdarchaeota archaeon
TAATGCATATATAGCTTGGAATGTACAATTCAAAGTTGGAATAGTTGTTTTAACAAATGTTTACCCATCACAAATTGCTAAAAAAATTGGTGATAAAGCTTTAATGTTACTATTGAAATATAAAGGAGCTGAAATTCTTGTGCCTAAAGTTATTACTCCCACAACATTTATTACAAAACCAAGAATTGATGTTGATTCAAAAGTTTTGGAGAAACTAGAAGGATTATATACAATCTCAGGTGGGAAATTTGAATTTAAAATAACTAATAATAAACCATTAGCTGTTTATTCTGGAAAATCCATTCCTTTGTATTCTCATAGTGAAATAGAATTTACAGCAGATATTCCTATTGCAATGAAATTCTTAGTAAATAATGAAAAACCTATAGCTGTAGATGTTTTAACTCCTGAAGGAATTGTACATAGATTCAATTATCAAGGGAAAATAGAAGAAGAAGTTTTTGGACCTAATAAAGAAAATTGGAAAAAATTTGAAGGATTATATTATACAACTTATTTAGGCGATCCATTGTATTTAGCTGTTAAATTAGAAAATGGTCACCTTAAGATATTTATGAATAACAAAGGTGAGATTTTAAAAGAATATAAGGAAAATATTTTCTTTACAAATGATGAACGAGCAGTAATTTTTCAAGATGGATTATTTTACTATGACAATATTAAACTAATCCTTTTGGATCAACCAATTAAAATGATAAATGAAATCTTTCAAAAGAATTCAACACATCGTTTTCTTTCAGTAGCAAAACTAAAAGAAATTTACTTTAACCTCAAATATCTTGGAAGAAATAAAGAGATGGAAAGAATAGAAGAAATATTTGGTTCACTATATCCGAATGAAAAATAATTGAATATAAAAACAAAGTAAGTAAAGGTAATCCTTTACTTACATTTTATGAACTTATTTTCTCTTACGAGCTAAAACAATTACTACACACAAAGAAACAATTCCACTTAAGGTGATATAGAAAGTAAATCCGGGGAATAGACCAGCTCTTGTACTTGTCCAAACAGAAGTTGCATTCAAGTCTACCATAAGAGTTACAGAAGCACTACATGTGATATAGCCCGTACCAGCATAGTAAGCATTTATTGCATATATACCAGTTTTACCACTAACCTCTAATTGGAAATCTCCATAAGGATCAGTTACAACATTAGCATCTGTTCTTTCTCCTGTGATTGTTTCTTTTATAATAAGAAATACTGTTCGATCTCCTTCTGCTTGTGGCATATATTGTTGTGGTACATCTTCTAAATAGCTAAGTTCTCCTATGATTGTGAAGAAATTCTCATCTCTTATTGTTGCATCAATATTCAAACTACTTCGATACATTATAGTCGCTGTTAATGTTACTCCTCCAAATGGTGTAAGATGCATATCACCAACAAAAGTGTTATCGTCTGAATCATAAATAACATTCGTTGATGCTACAAGATCTGCTTGTATAGTATCTGTTGGTCGAGCATTAGGTCCTGGTGTGATTTCAATATTGAATGCTTTTGCTTCATTTGGTCCAAAAGTGTGGAATTCACCGATACCATTCCCTGTTACATTCCATCCTTCAGTTACACCTAAAATGTTGATATGGATTTCTTTTGTTTCTTTCCATGGATTCACGACTGTGAACTCTTTACTTACAGGTCCATAAACTGCTTCTGGATTAAATAATATTGGAACTGGTGCACCACCTGCAGTCACTTCAAAGAAGTCAATGTTTTCCTGTGCGTCATTATTTCCAGTATTATCTTCTAAAATATGATTCGTTATTACAACTTTCACGCAAGAATGCATGTCCATTATTCCTGTATCGGTTGGTTCAACATCATATTCTGGAGTCCAATCAACATAAACTTCTTGAGTTGTTCCTTTAACAATAGTAAGACCAGTAACAGTATCGATTAAAGACCAAGTGCCACTTGCTCCTGCACCTATTGGTGTGTTTTCATAGAATTTTACTTCAACACCACTTGCATCAGCATCACCGATATTACTTATCTTTGCATAAAGTCTATTTTCATAATTTAATAATGGATCGTCACCATTGCCTACTGGATTGTGTCCATCACCATCATTGTGTCTAAACCATCCCCAACCATTAATTGGACTATCGACATAGATATCAATTGATTCCCATGGACCTGGATAACCTGGCGGATCACCCCATTCATTAATCATTAAATCTGGTGTTCCTCCAGCGGAATTTGTTACAGTTATATCATAACCATCAAATGAGAAATCATCAATGGAAATTGTTATTCCATTTCCAGCATCAGTAAATGTTTGACCTACATCATATAAACAATCTTGTAAATCAACTACTGCGTTTGCATCTGATCCAGGGGTGCTATCCATATCTGAACATTCATCATTATCATTAGCACCTTCATCGACAAGATAAATTAGCACACCTTCATCAGGCAACCAAGCATCTTCAGATTTTTGTTCACAGACTTCAACACGATAATATTTAGTTGATGAAATTTCAACTTTCAATGCTAGTATATCACCACCAACTGCATCTAAGTGCCTCGGTCTAACATGATAGCTTCCACCACCTCCACCTGCAATAACTACTTGATTAATTGCTTGATCAAACCAACCAGCATAATCATCAATTACCTGAGTATAAACACTGCAAGCAGATGGATATGCTCGAGCCATTAAGCTATAATAACTTGCATAATTTTTCTGTGTAGTACCACCAGAACCATGAGTGTGTCTTAAGAGGAAGCAATGACCCATTTCATGGCATACTCGACCCCAGACTTCTTCTATATCTTCTGGATCTCTTTCAGAAACCAATGTTGCTTCTCTATTGAATGAACCTTCATCTGTATCAATAGCAACTTTTGTACCAAGAGTACTGACTCCACGCCACCAAACAGTACTTAGCATGATTATTATATTGTCATAAGCTGCGAAATTAACATCTGGATCAGCAAGTGCTACAGCATCATCAACAATATCATGCCAATTAACATCTAGATCAAGTGCACCATCATCAAGATGAGCATAGTGTGCTAGATTATTTCCTAAATCATACCATCCTTCAACAGCCCAATCAATGGACATTAAACCACGAGTAGCATTAACCCAATAATCATCAATTGTTTGCATAATATCTTCATGTTCAGCTTTAGTCCATCTAGGTGTTGCATAATCAGAAAAGTAGCAAAGAAGTACGATGTAACTTTGAGGACCGGTTCTTGCACTTTGTGTTTCAAAGTCCTTTTCAATTGGAGTAACTTTGAAATCAGAAATAAGCATGTCATTCTGAACAATTTTATTAGGACTGCTAAAACTTATCTCTTGTATCGAATTATTATAGGATATGGTATTATTCACAGTATTAAACATTAAAAAACTACTAAAAATTAGTGTTAAAACCATTATAATTTTTGGCAAAGACTTTTTCATCAATTGCCCTCCAATTTAACATTTTATTCTTAAAGAAAACCTCTATTTCTTAATAAAGATTCTTAACTTGACATATGTGGAAAAAAAATTTTTTGCACACATTATTTGTTTTATTGATAGAATACAATCATTAAATTCTTATAGCTGTTGTATACCAACCTTTTCAGAGGAAAAAAAATTGAGCGTCAATACAAAGGAAACATTACGAGCCTATATATTAATGAACATAAAATTAGGTTCAACCAATAATGTATTAGCTAAATTAAAACAAATTCCAGGAATTACCTCAATAGCAGTAATTACTGGTGAATATGATGTAATTGTTCGTTTAGAAACAAATTCCTTTGAGGAAATGTTTGATAGAACTCAAGATATTCACCTTATTGATGGGATTGAAGAAACAACTACTTCGATTATTCAAAAAGAATTCTAATATAAAAATCAAAAGATTTCAGAGGGATTAATATGACCGATAGAGGTAGCAGACCTTTCCGAAAAATTAGGAGAAGATATTCTTTCATTATTTTAGCAATTCTCTCTGGAATTATTGGAGCAATTTGGATTGCTATTGATACCTATACAGGTTCTGCCATCATTGTTAATAGTCTTGGTGAAACCAATGAATATGTTTTTGCAATTCAATCAATGCTTATTGGTGTTATTATTAGCGTCATTTTTGCTCTTATTTTATGGATTCCAATTAGTAAAAAACCGATTAATGAATTCATTCAAGCACTTAAAGATCGTAGACAAAATAAAGCAAATCACATCAAAAAACCATTAGTTAGTAAAGATGAAAAACGTCAATTCTCTTATCTTGGGCAATACATTGATCCTCAATATCATGGCATTCGTTTACCAAATAAGAAAATGTTACTTTGGTTATTTTTATCTGGGTTGCTTTCAGGAATTAACACCCTAGTTTATTTCATAATAATTAAAGATATGGATCTTTCAATTTTCTTACCGACTTCTCAATTTGTTGTTGTTTATTTAATTCTTGGTGATTTAATTGTAGATAAATCTCGCCCAGGTGCTATTGAAATTCAATCTATAATTATGATTTTCTTGGGTGTTATCTTAGCAGCTATTGATTTTACCACTAGTAGTGGTTCATTTAATTGGGTAAATCTCATATTGGTTTTCTTGGTCTTAAATACAACTGCTGCTGTTTATGTTGTTTTCCAAAAGAAAACTGTTGAAACTAAATTTGATACTGGGGAAAATTTAGACTCAACAAATATACGTCTATGGACCTTATTTTTCATGGCATTTTTCACAATTATCTTCTCATTACCTTTTATGAATGCAGAAGGATTTTCTGTTTTCAGGACTACCTTTATCCCTGCTCTCTTGCCCATATCAATTTCTATGTTGCTAGTTTTTATTGCTCGTATTCTTTATGTGAGAGCACTTTCGATGGGGAAAATGTCGATAGTTAATTCATTATCATCCATCTCAGTAATTGCTGGCATACCAATAACATTGATTTTTAATCTTATCTGGCCTATTCACTTCCCACTTCCAAGTGGAAATTACGCATGGGTGGTTTGGTTATTAAGAGGAATTGGTTCATTACTTGTGTTTAGCGGCATAATAGGCTTAGCAATGAGCGAAGTAAAAATAATGATTTTAGCGAAAGTAAAAGCAGGAATGGCTTGTGATTATGAGAAAATAAAAGCTATTTCAGGTATAGAGAAGGTTTCAGTTATTACCGGAGAGTATGATTTAATGATTATTTTACGAACACGTACTATAGGTAGAGGATATCAATCCATAGTAGAAAAACTCGAGTTATTGCCTTGTTTATACGAAATTGTATCCAATCCTGTTTTGAAAGAATGGAATTCTTAATTTAGTCTTTTTTTACTCAAAATTTAAATAAATTAGGTATTTTAGTCTCGGGACAAAAATTATAAATAACTTAACACATAATCATTTTTATCCAAATAATTTTAGAGAAATTCATTTGGGATGGTGAAAAAATGAAGAAAAAAATAATATTATTTTCCAGCTTTATTATTGCTTGTTTTTTCTTGTCAATATATTTACCTGTATCAGCTACTGGAACCTATATAATAGAAGAAGAAGGACAGTTCTATGATGATAGTGGAGAAGCTATTGGTCTTTTTGTAAGTGGGAATTACGTTTATGTAGCTGATGGAATAGATGGATTAGAAATTATTGATATAACTGATCCTAGCAATCCAACAGAAGTAGGTAACTATTACAATGATAGCGGAGAAGCTTTAGAAGTTTTTGTAAGTGGGAACTATGCTTTTGTTGCTGATAAAGAAGATGGTCTAGAGATTATTGACATTAGCACTCCCAGTAGTCCAACAAAAATTGGAGCATATTCTGATGGTGAAGATGTTTTATGTGTTGCTGTGAGTGGAAATTATGCTTATATCGGTGATACAGAAGGTGTGAAAGTCATCGATGTTAGCACTCCTAGCTCACCAACAAAGGTAGATGAGGATATAGTACCACCATTTCCAGTAATAGATGTTTTAGTTGTTGGTGACATTCTCTATACAATTGGCGGAAATTACTTTACATATGACATTAGTACTCCAAGCGCTTTAATCGGTTTAGGTGCTTATTTAGAATGGGCCTTTCAATTAAAAGTTGCTGTAGGTGGAGATCTCGCATACATTGCAAGGTCAAATGGTGGTTTCTATATTGTTGATGTTTCAGATCCTTCTGATCCATTTGTGGTTGGTGGTTGGCAATATGGCACATTAACTCAAACTAAGGATGTAGCAGCAGATGGTACCCTTGTTTTTAGTGCTTATGGTCCTTATGGTATATATGTTGTTAATGTCACTTACTATCCATTAGTTATTGATCCAGAAAAAACTGACATAGATTTACAAGGGCAATATTTTGATGATAGTGGAGTGGCAAAAGGCATTCTTATTGATGAAAATTTTATCTACATAGCAGATGGTACAGATGGTCTTGAGATACTTGAATATGCTTGGGATTCAGACGAAGATGGTCTTAGTGATGATGAAGAAACAACTTTAGGTGACGATGGTTACATCACGGATCCTGATGATCCCGACTCCGACGACGATGGTTACACTGATAAAGAAGAATTTGACGCTGGTACTAATCCTAATGATCCAGAAGATTATCCTGTAACTGAAACCGCTGGTCTCACTACTGGCATTCTTTTAATCATTAGTTTTCTCAGTCTATTCAGTTTAGTATTTATTTCCACTAAACGTAAAAAGTGAGCTTCTTAGCTCCTTTTGTTTTTTTCTTTTTTTCTTATATTTTCTAATAATTTCTAACTAATTTTTATTAAAGCAAAATTTTTTTGAGTTTAAAGTTATAAGTTTATATAGAATTATGTTACATTAAATAGCTAGGTGGTTTCAATGTCTCGTTTCACAATTAGCTATGATATTCTCAAAAAATTAATCGAACCTTTTACTGCTAAATGGGAAAATCCATTTGATATTTTAGGCTATTTTGTCAAATATACTAGATTCCACCCTGATAGACCAGAGGGTTGGTTTGAATTAGCTAGAATTAAATCTTTTATTGGTTTGATTCGATCTGCTGAGAAAAATCTGATGAAGTGTTTTGATTTATCTATAGAATATCAATTGCTTGCAGAACAGGATAAATTACTAAAACCTCTTCTAAAGTGAATTCATCTAACTAAATATTCTAATTAGTTCAACATGCATATTTAATTTTATAGACTTTAAATTAACAAATCATAATCTAATATCAATAAATATTCAATCCATTCTTCAATTAATTCAAAATCTGAAATGATCTTACATTTGAATTATTAAGGTTCATTCGTTGGATCCCATGTTACATGCATATTTCTGTTGAATGAATCTAGTTTTTTCATATCTTCTTCAGTGATTTTAAATTCAAAAACATCAGCATTCTCCATAATTCTACTTACATTAATTGATTTAGGTAGAGTAATGGTATTTTTTTGTAAACCCCATCGTATGAGTATTTGTGCAGTTGATTTATCATACTTCCTAGAAATTTCAACTAATGGTGGATCATCCAACATTCTTCCTTTTGTTAATGGACTATATGATTCTAACCAGATGTTTTTTGATATACAGTAATCCAATAATTCTTTTTGATATAAGTAAGGATGAAATTCAACTTGATTTACAGCAGGCACAACTTTCGCTTCTTTAAGCAATTCTTCTAAATGACGTATAGTATAATTACTAACACCTATTGCTTTACATTTACCATCTTTATATAATTGTTCTAAAGCTCTCCATGATTCCATTCGTAATCCAGATACTGGCCAATGTATCAAATACAAATCAATATAATCTAATCTTAATTTCTCATAACTTGTTTCAAAAGCTTCTAATGCTTGTTTATAGCCATGATTCGAATTCCATAATTTTGTTGTAACAAAAATTTCTTCTCTAGGAACATCATCATCCTCTAATGCCAACCCGATTTCTTTTTCATTATTATACATTGCAGCAGTATCAATATGTCTATAGCCAATTTTTAATGCATGGCGAATTGCTTGGTAACCTATATCTCCGGTTGCCATATATGTTCCTAATCCAAGTATAGGTATTTCAATTCCATTGTTTAATTTAACAGTTGAATCTAAATTTAAGTTATTCATTTTTCTTTACCTCTTTTTTATATTAATAGATTATATGTTATAAATTAGCTTTGCCTTTTTTATTCGAAATTCTTTTGAACAAGTAATATAGAAAGCTAATTGTAAGATGATTGAAAAAGAAAGAAATTCTCTAAACCTAACAAATTACATCAGAATGTGTGGAGAATTAGCATGTCTCTTAGAAGTTTCAGCTACTCCAAAACCCGGTAATGTACATCGATTTAGAGATTTTCATGATTTGCGATATGAAGATTTTCTTGCTTCAAGTGTAACATTAGGTTATTGGATAGAAGAACTAGCACTTAAAGGGAGTCAAATTAGAATTAATCCAACCAAATGGCTGGATTTACATCTAGGTGAATCAATAAAAAAAGCAATAGAACAAAGCAATTTCTTTCATAATAGCGGAAATACCAATTTAGGGATAATTCTATTATTTGCCCCCCTTAGTGTTGCTGCTGGTATTACTTTTGATTCAAAGAGATTTATTTGTGATAGTAGTGATTTAAAACTGGCTGTAGTTGATGTTATAAAACATACAACTGTAGAAGATGCTATAGCTGTTTCAGAAGGCATAAAAATTGCTAATCCAGGAGGGCTCGGTGATGTAGCTAAATATGATGTAAAAAGCGATTCAATTCAAGAAGAATTAATTCAAGATAATATAAATTTGGAGCTTTTAATGCTCAATTGTAAAAATCGTGATAATATCTGTTATGAAATATCACAAGGATATCTAATAACTTTTCATACAGGTTTACCAACATTACAAAGAACTCTTAGTAGATGTAATGATATCAACATAGCTACTATTAATACTTATTTAGCAATTCTTGCTGCTTATCCAGATACACTCGTGAAAAGGAAATTTGGTCAAGAAATGGCTACAACAATTTCAGATAAGGCAAAGAAAATCTTAGATCTTGGAGGAGCATTGACAATTGACGGAAGACGAGAGCTTGAAGAGCTAGATATCGAATTAGGTGAAGAAATAGAAAAAATTAATCCTGGAACAACAGCTGATTTAGTTGCTGCAACACTTTTTGCTTATCTTTTATCAGGAGGTAAACTTTGGGCTGTGAGAGAAAAATAAGTTTAAATTTAGTTTTAATCCTAAAAGTTTAATATTATTTAATTATAGTCATATCGAAAGTATTATTTTAGACTAATAGCACTAAAAAAATAGAGAAAAAAACTAATTTACACCTTTTATTGATAAAAAGGATTTAAGATGCAAATGAGCGAAGAAGAAAAATCTCAAGAAGATATAATGAAAGAATTAGCATTCTATAGAAATCAAACTAAGGTTCTCCGAGAAAAGAATCGTGATTTAAGGAATGCTTTATTACTAGCTGAATCACAAGAAGGGATAGTAGAGAAAAAAGAAACTACAGAAGATTCATTATCTGATATTAGGAAAATAATTGCTGACTCTAAAAAACAAATAACGGAGAAATTGAGTCAATTTAAAGAAGATATTGAAGAAGAAAAATCAAAAAGTGATGAAGCTGCTCCAACACCTGGTAAATATGAAATGACAATAGAAACATCAGATCAACCAACAGCCCAAGTTTCTGGAGATGTTGATGTTCTTAATAAACAATGCGAGTATTTGAAAGAAGAAGTGGAGAGATTAGAAAACTTCTTAGAACAATCTGAAATGGTAAATAGTCGCTTGCAGGAATTATTAACAAAACATAATATTGATGTTTCAGAAATAACACACGCAATTAATGAAGTTTCAAAAACGACTATTTCAAAGAAAGCAATTCCAATAAGTGATTCGCAACAAGAACCTGTAATACCTGAACCAGTAATCAAACAACCAGTGAAATCAGTTGAAAGTGAACCAGTGAAAGAAATACAAGATAAAAAACCAGAACCAAAGCCAGAACCTATAAAGAAGGAATTGGATCCTGAAGTAGCTAAACTATTCAATGAATTGCGCGCTAAACTTTCAACTAATATTAGCGACGATGATATAAAGATGGAAATTCTAACATTTCGAGAAAAATTAATGGATTTGATTCCTCATTCTCGAGTATTTTATGAAATGCAAGTTGAATATCGTCGTTGGAAGCGTGGTACAAGTTCAATAAATCAATTAAAAGATGTAATGAAAGAATGGGAAAAGACAATTGCATCAATGTAATAATTCTTGATTTTTCCCAATTTTTTATTATTTCACTTATTTCTAAAGTTAAAATGTAAAGAAATGATAAGAGATGGGAGGGAGAAAGAAGAGAATCATTCCCTCCCTTGGATGTAGTGGAGGACTGGTCCCAATATAGGGAACAGTTATCGAGGTGAGAGAGGTGAGGTTGAGTACACTAGTTCTTTATAGGTTATAAAACTCTATAATACCCCTATACTCGCACAAGATAGCTTCTAAATAGTTGTCAATATTACTGTCCTATTACAGATATTTGATATTAATTTCCTTTAGTATAAGCAGAAAAAAGTCTCTTTTTATCTAATATAACTATATTTGCAGTAATAAATTTAAACGAAAAGTCTTTTATGGGGAAGTTTCCATATACTACTACGGTGGTAATACATTGAGCTACACCGAAGAAATAATCGAAGAGCTAAAAAAGCATGGTTTTAATGATTACCAAGCTAGAATATATACTGCTCTTGTTACTCTTGGTGTGGCTACTGCTTCGGAAATTTCCAAAGTTAGTAAAGTTCCCTCTAATAAAGTTTATTCTGTTTTAAAAGAGCTTATTGAAGATAAAGGAATTGTTTTTGCTCAAGAAAGTGATACAAGCACCAATCGCTATAGACCCCGCCCTCCAGATTCAGTTATGAAAGATTTAAGAGATAATCTAAAGAAAACCGAGGATAAGCTTTTCGCTCTTTATGAACGAACTAAGAAATCTTTTGTTCCAGAAATGTGGATTCTTCGCGGTTCTCAAGCTGTTTTTGGTAAAATTCGCGATATGATTAAAGACGCCAACAAGACTATTAATATTGGTATTGATAGTCCATTTGATTTCCAAATCCATGGTATTGATCAAGTATTAAAAGAAGCTAGTGGTCACCTTGATACTATTCGAATAATTACTGGCAAAGATGGAATAGATAATCCTCAAGAAGTAAATGTACTTCGATTACTAAGTGAATTCTCTGAGGTAAGAGTATCAGAGAATTTTCAAGCAATTTGGGTTATAATTGATTCTCGAGAAATATTACAAGGAACTTATGCACAATTAGAAGGTGGCATTGAACTAGGTATAATGGCCACATGGTCTGATAATCAAAGCTTTTCTCAATTATGGCAAAGATTTATTGATTCTTTATGGGAAAGTGCTGTACCTTTAGATAATAAGTAAGAATAATTAATCTTGTTGTTGCCAGAAACTAAAATCCTCTTCTTCTTCTTCATCGTCTTTTTTCTTGGCATCTTTTGGTCTCTTTATTTCTTTTTGGTAAATGACTTCAACCAAACCTTTGAATAAATCTGGAACACTAACACCTGTTTTAGCAGAAGTTTCTAAATACATGAGATTTTTCTCAGTGGCAAATTTCTGAGCCTCTTCTGTTGAAACTTTTCGTTGAGAAGCAATATCTATTTTATTTCCTGCTAGAACAACTGGAATATTACCTGCATTTTGTCTGATTTGCTTTAACCAATAATCAAGAGCATTAAATGAATTTCTATTAGTAATATCATAAACTAAAACTCCTCCAGCTGCTCCTGAAAAATAAAATGGTAAAAGAGACATAACAAATTCTTGTCCACCTGTGTCCCACAATTGTAATTTAATTTTCGCATTATTTATGTTTAGGTTCTTGGTTAGAAAATCTACTCCTAATGTTGGTAAATAAGATTCGCGAAATCGATCTTCTGCAAATCTTATAGTTAAACTTGTCTTACCTACTTTTCCTGCTCCGACTATAATTACTTTGAATAAATGTTTGTATTGTGGTATCCTCGTTTTGGACATCCATTAACCCTCATATAGTAAATACCTTTCTAATTTTCTTATTCTTGATGTTATTTAATTTATTTGTTTATGGAAAATCTCTTCAAAATAATTTTATTATCGTTTAGCCCAAAGTTCTACTCCTAGAACTTTTTGTTTTGAAATTAAAATTCTCGGATAGTAATTTTCCACAGGAAAAACACCTTCTGGTAAAGTCGGTACTTCTTCTAATTGAAATGCGCACTTTCGAAGGTCTGATTTATTCTCTCCTACTACCATGTATAGTTTTGTTCCAGCAATTACATAATCACAACTAGAATTTGCTGGTGGTTCTAATGTAATCATTGTTTTTATAACTTGTACTGTTCTTGGCGGATGATTTGCTGTTATCTCAATTAAAGGATCTTTTTCTACTGTTGTTGTTTTCTTTGTTTTAGTCTCTTTTATTGTAACAATTGTTTTTTCAGGTTGAACGATTTTTTTAGGAATTGATGGTTCAGGTTTTATTACTTCTGGTTTTTCAACTTCTTTAACTGGTTGAGTTTTTTCAATTGGCTGTTCAACATTTCCTTCAACAATTCCTCCAAGATGTGTTAATATTGGTTTGAATTCCTCATCAATTCCTTCTGCTTCTTCTACATGTCTAATTTTATAACCATGTTGTAAACGCATTGCAGAAGCTCTTCTAGCAGAAGCAAATTTCTGAACAATAGTTACTTTTGTTCCCTTGAAAACATATATACAGCGATGTGTATGAGACATAATTATTGCTAATGTTTCATGAGTAAGTTTCATATCATCTGGCTCGATTTTAGTTTCTTCTCCTTCAATGTCTATCAAAAAGCACTCTAATAACATAGTAGCCACTTTCATTTTATTTTTATGAGATATCAATACTTTCCTTAAAAAAAGAGTTTCGTTAGTTACATACATTTGACTTTTTTTATTATTTTAATAAATTTATAAAAAGATTTTATCACAAAGTATTTCTATCGTATACTATCAGAAATTCTCTTGGGTGAATAATTTGCAGATAGTTGACAGACATAAAGTAATTGAAGAGGTAGATAAACTAATTCATGAGCAAGGTTTCAAGAAAGCAAAAGAAATGTGGAAATTTCTTGTAAATGACCCTGAGGTTAATGGTTCCATTAAAGCTTCAAATAGATTAGCTGTAAAATATCTTAATTATACAGATCATGGTTTAGATCATGTTACCATTGTCTGTCGAAACGTTCTACAAATTATTGAAGTTGTTAAAAATGACATTACCCCTGCATTAATTCAACAAGAAATTGGTGATTTAGATGATGTTGCATTGGTTTGTCTTGCTGCTTGTTACCTTCATGACGTTGGTCATATAATTCATCGTGATTTTCATGAATTATCATCTTCATTAATGGCCAAAGATTTACTTTATCCAAAATTAAAAGTATTATATCCAAATGCTGACAAACGTATTGAAATTCTTTCTCATATACAACATGCAATTCTAAGCCATGATGATGAAATAAAATGCCTTACACCTGAGGCAGGATTTGTAGCTATAGCTGATGGATTAGATATGACTCAAGGTAGAAGCAGGAAGCCATATGATCTAGGTAAGGTTGATATTCATTCAATCTCTGCTTTAAGTATAATTAATGTTGAAATTCAGAAAGGATCTAAGAAAAAACCATTACAACTCAATATAATGATGATATCAGAAGCAGGTGTTTTTCAAGTTGAGGAAGTATTTTTACCAAAGCTTAGAAGTTCAGGTTTAGATGATAAAATTGAAATTAACACTTTAGTTAATGGCAAACCCATTGCTCTCTCTCAAGTATTAAAAATGAACAAGAAATTTACAGATTGAATTTTGTTTAATTAATATACATTCTCTAATCTATTCGCCAGTAAGGTTTCATTATTTTTTTCAAGTCATTTAATGTTACTTTTAGCAAATTTTTACTTCCACCAGAATTAAGTTTTTTACTTGGTTCTTTTTCAAAAGTATAATCCTTAATTAATGGTGAAATACTTGCAAGAAATGCTTGCCCTAGCTCTTCGAATTTATACCCACCTTCTAATGTAAGAAGCATTTTACCATCACAAAACTCATTTGCTAGATCTTTTATTTGCTTTATAATTATTTGAAAACAATAAATGGACAATCCCAAGTAACCGTAAGGATCATCTTTTAATCCATCATAACCTGTTGCTACTAAAATAATTTCAGGTTTATATTCTCTAATTATTGGAGGTACAATTGTTTCAAAAGCATGAATATACTCTTGATCTCCTGTTAATGCTGGTAAAGGCAAACAAATATTATATCCTTCACCATCCTTCTCTCCTAATTCTGAAATACGTCCTTGAAATGGGAAACTAATTCTTGGATCTGCATGTAGTGAAATAGTTAGTACATTACTTTTATCATAGAATAAATCTGCCGATCCATTACCATAATGATTATCTATATCAATAATCGCTACTTTTCTTAACTTCTTTTTTGTTGTGAGATAATTTGCTGCAAAAGCAATGTTATTGAAAAAACAGAACCCCATAGCATTTCTTTTGGTTGCATGATGACCAGGTGGTCGTGCGAGGGTATAAACAACTTTGGCTTCATTTTTTAATAGTAGATCTGCTGCTAATTTTACTCCGCCTATTCCTCTTAAAGCTGCTTGAAAAGTAAATTCATTTGTAATTGTATCACCAGTAATTGCTGTTACACCAAGCATACTACCATGTTTTACTGTTTCAATTAATTGATCTGAATGAATTGTTTTTAATTCCTCTTCATTAGCTAATTCTGGACTTTCTCTTGATACATAAGGAAAATCAAAAATTCCCGCTTCTTCTAAAGCACTAATTATAATCTTCAGTCTTCTTGGACTTTCCAGTATGTGTGGCATTTTATGTTTATAATAATCTTCATGTTCAATGAAAGTCAACAAACTAATAGCCCTCTCGATTTACTAATTATCAAGATTTTTTCAGTATACACTTTAGAATAAATAATCCTATTTTATTTTTATGTAAATTTAATAATCTTAATAGTGAATTTAGTTCTTTTTATTTACTTATTGCATTCTTAGCTAACAATAAAACTACTTCAATCTGTTCTTTGGCTGTTCCCAAATAATTTTCTGGTCGATCAAATATTTCTTTTATTGCTTTATCAGATAAATATTCAATAATCTCCCTATCTTTTATTAGAACCTCTTGAAGATGTTTGTTTTCTTTATAAGCAGTCATGGAATTTTTCCTAAGAATTTCATGAGCTTTTTGCCTATCCATACCATTCTTAACTAATTCAGTCATCACAGCTTCAGCCATTACTAATCCTTTTGATAGATTCAAATTCCTTTTCATTTGTTCTTTGTTAATGTGTAAACCTGAAGTAACAAAATCGAAATCTAAGAGCATTTGATCAACTGTTAAAAAAATCTCGGGATATATGTATCGCTCATTAGCACTATTTGCTAAATCTCTTTCATGCCATGTGACAATATTTTCTAAAACAGGTGTAGCATAACCTCTCATTAGTCTTGCTAATGAGCTAATGCGTTCACTCTTTTCAGGATCTCTTTTATGACTCATAGTGCTTGATCCTACTTGTTTGTCAGATTTAAATGGCTCTCTAACTTCGCCTATTTCTGTTCGAGAGAGATTTCTTATCTCTGTTGCAAATTTATCCAAAGAGCAAGCTAGTAAAATTAATTCCAGAAGAACTTCTGCTATTAATTCCCTAGATAATAATTGATGCGTTATTACTGCTGGTTTTATACCAAGTTTATCCATCGTTATTTGTACTATACGATCGGCATGTATTCCATAAGCTGCTCGAGTTCCCACAGCACCTGAAAGCTTCCCAAAAATTTTGTTTTGTATCAAATGTCGGATATTTTCCAAATGTCTAACCATTTCTTCTAACCATATAGCTATTTTATGTCCAAATGAGTAAGGCACAGCTTGTGATCCATGGGTTCTACCGATGCAAACTGTTTCCTTATGATCTTGAACAATCTTCATCAAATTTTCAATCGTCTTTATAAGACGTTTTTCTATTAATTGTAATCCTTCTTTTGTTCGCACTGCTTCTGTTGTATCGATAATGTCATTACTAGTTGCTCCAACATGTATAAATCTGCCATATTCACCAGATTGTTCTGCAAACGCTCGGACAACAGATGCTATATCATGCACTATCTCACGTTCAATTTCATCTACTCTAGCTAATGTAACAAATTCCAATGATGCTTTCTTTTCAATCTCTTGAGCAGCTTTTTTTGGAATATTTCCAACCATTGAATGTCCATATGCAATTGCAGCTTCAACTTTTAGCATAATTTCTAAACGTTTTTCTCTTGAAAAGAGATAACGCATTTCTTCGGATCCATATCGCCAATCAATTGGATGCAAGCAACTAGATTTCTTCTTACTCATAATTTCCCCTTCTTATTTTAATTATAAGGGATGTGTGTACATACTCTCATGCTTTTAAAAATGTCTCTTATATTTAATTAATAATAATTTGATTTCTTGACAAATTATTTTTCTCGATAATCTTTTTTGAAAAAATTCTTACTAATGAAATTACTCCTATTACCATACAAGCTAAAAATAAAATTGATGGTGTATAAAGTCTATCTATAGTTAAATGCCATAAACTAAA
>JAEOUJ010000397.1 GCA_016839405.1 Candidatus Gerdarchaeota archaeon
TCAGCAAATGCTGATAAAAATAAATTAGTTAATGCATTTTTATTTATCCAGGGTCTATCAGAATATGTTTTATTCAATTCTTTTGAACTTAATTGTTTAAACATTCAAAGCTCCTCCAATTTTTTTTTCATATAAAAGAACAATTATATTTTGATTTATCAATGATTAGATTCTTTAAATTAAAAATCTTAAGATTATAAGAATATTCCTTAAATAGGTTTGAAAAGACTGTTCAAATAACAATACTTTTTACCTTAGTTCTTAAATTAAAACATAAGGTTTTTATCAAAAAGCAAACAATCGATATATAATTCAATCCCAAGGAAGAATTGAATAAAATGTCCTTACGCCCAACATATAGAGCTATTGGAATTGATCTTGGCACATCAACAATAAAGCTTTCTTGTGCTGATCATTTGAAGAAAATCCCTTCGATTGTAGGTGCCCCCTTAGAGGGTTGGCGAGGTTTTAGTGGTGATTCATCATTAGAAAAGAATTTAATAATTCATGACAATGGCAAGAAGCTATATATTGGTGAACTAGCAAGATTGCAAAGTGAAATTAAACGAGAGATTGCTAGTGAAGGCAAGGTAAAAAGTATTGATGATGCAATACTAGCCATTAAAGCAAGTCTTGCTCTAATCTCAGAACGTAATTTTGATGAAATTATTATGGCAACAGGTGTGCCAGTTGCTTCATCAAGAAAAGAAATGACTAAAATGGCTAAAGGCTTGAAAGGTAATTTAGAGATAATTGTTGAAAATGAAGCTACTGGAGAAAAAATTGAGCGTAAACTCAATATAAAACATTGTATAGTAATGCCTGAACCTTTTGGCACCTATTATTATATTTTAAAAAATGAAGGTGAATCTAGAGCAGTTGATGCGATAGTTATTGATGTTGGTCATGGTTCTACTGATATTTTGACTCTTTATGAAGGTCGAATTATGCGTCAAGCATCAGGTAGTTTAGAAGAAGCGACTGATACTTTAACTCACCGAATAGCTCAAGAATTGCAAAATCAAACAGGCAAAATACTTCGACCATTTGATTTAATGTCTGCTCTTTCTCAACGCAAAGATGTTTTAACTATAGGAGGAGAACGTTGGGACATATCTGGAATGAAGGATTATCACATAGAAATAATTGCGGATGTTATTCTTGATGAAGTTAACAGATTAATTGGTACTTTACCTCCTGATGCTATAATAGAAAAAGTCATACTTTGTGGTGGAGGTATACACATATTTGGAGACAGAATAAAATCAGGTTTTGAGCAGGCAGGATTAGGTGATCATCCTGAAATGCTGATTGTACCAGAAAATCCAGTAATGTCTAATGCAATGGGTTTTGAGTTATTTGCTCGAACTTTCATATCTAATATAGGAGATGATGGTCAAGATGAGCTCTAAAAAACCAAAAACAGAGAAAACAGCTGATAAAGCAGCTAAAAGAAAAGATACACAAAAGAAAACAAATTCAACCAAAAAAGAAACAACTAAAGAAGAAACAAAAACTACAATTCCAAAAGATTGGAAGGATATTGAAGAAACAGATGCAGAAAAAGGAAAACGTAGAAGTTTAATATCAGCTTTAAGAAGAAGTATATCTGTTAAAGGTACAACTCCTGGTGGTATTATAAAAGATCCAATGAATATTGTTATAACATTAAGCCCCGCTAAACACTTGGATATAATTGAATATATAGAAGAAAATGTCGCTGCAGGTGGTAGAGCAGAATGGGTTCGTGATTCAATTCGATTAAAAATGCGTATTGAACGTGGTGTATATGGATTGAATACTGGCGGGCAAGATGAAACCCAAAAAGGATCTGAAGAAGCACTTCAAACAGTTATGGGGCAATTTGCTGAAGTAATGACTAAGGTAATGTCTGATTTAAGAACAACTCAACCTTCTACATCACGTACAATATCACCTCCAATAGAACAAGATAGAGCTCGTACACCACCACCTGAGCGAATATCAAAAGGTGGTCCCCCTGTAGTTAAGAAAATAGAATCAGATGAAAGTGAGAAAAAAGAAATCAAACCTGATAGACCATCTCTTGATGATGCGATGAGTTCTATAATCGTTGTGCAATAAAAAAGGTGATTAAATGAGTATCCTTTACAAAATTCCAATTGAATCAATTGATGTTTCGAAATTCCTTGAGGAAGAACAAGAATTTTTGAAAGGTTTTTTGAACCAATTAGAAAAATTAGAATCAAATAAACTTACAACTAAAAGGAAAGAGCTAGTGGAAAATTTACTTGCAGAATTGCCAGCTGAAGTTGATAAAATTTTCCCCATGAAATCACCAGAAGATCAAATTAAAGCCTTATTGAAAATTGCTAAAAAATTAGATGGAACTTTAGCAAAAGCTAATTTTGATCAAATTGGCATTCAAAATAAATGGATTTTATTAAAAAACGGTTATCTTGGTAAATTTGTAAAAGAGGATCATGAAATAGCTATAATTTTATACTTAATTTCAGCAATCTATCAAACATTAGCTCTAAAAAATGTGCAGACAAGTCAACAATATAGATATTTCTTCATTTCAGCACTATCCGCTTTGAAAGGGGCAATAGCTTTTATGGATCGCCTTTCACCAAATGAAGAGAATTACGCTTATCCTTTTTATCAAGCATTACAAATGAGGAAATTAGAAATTGAAGCTGAAATAACAAAATCAGAAGCATTTATCGCACGTAAAAAAGGTGATTTTGAGACGGCTTCGAAATTATTTGCAGGTGCAGCATCATTTAGGTTTTCTATGATGAGCTATGATTTACCACAAGAATCTGATAATCAAATTAAAATTTATGCTTCAACAGAATTAGGAATGGCATGTTTCTATATTGCAGTTGGTTTATCTAATGTTAATGAATTAGAACAATCATATTATTATCTACTCAAAGCAAGAACCTATTTTGAGAATGCTGCTAAACTTTCTGAAAATAATACTGAATTACTTGAAGCTGCCAATAAAAGATTAGATTTAGTGAATCCTTATATTGATCGAATAAAAGACTCTCTAAAGAATATTGAAAAGAAAATTGAAGAAATCCCTGATCCCCAACCTCTAATGATTCACTCAGAACCTGACCCACTTTTCTTTCCAGGTGATAAAATTGAAAACCTAGTTAGAATTTGTTCAAATTGTAATAGGAAAATTAATTGGGAGGATAAATGCCCTGAATGTGGGGATAAGATTATAACAATAGAATAAAAAACTGAGATGATTGATCATGCTCATACATAAATACCGCACAATAAAATCCTTAAAGATCTGTTATTGGGGACCAAGTTTGTCAGGAAAAACATTTACCATAACAGCTATAAAAGTAATGAAATCTTTAGAGGATCCAAAAAGCGTGATTGATTTTGTAGCTGTAGCTGATCAAGAAACTGGGAGAACTGTTTTTTTTGATCAAGCAGTTTTTGGTTTTGGTAAAAAACCGGAGTCGGATGATTTTTTATTTAAAATTCATGTTTTTACAACTGCAGGTGAAAGGAGATTAAAAGAAACAAGAAAAGTTGTACTTCAAGGTATTCATGGTTTAGTACTCGTTATAGATGCAAGTTTAGATAGATGGGATGACAATATATGGGCTCTTCGAGAATTAAAAGAGTTAAAAGGGGCAGATATAAAGAAGAATAAAATTCCATATACAATTTTTATTAATAAAAAGGATTTACCATGGGGTACCAAAATATCACATAGACATATTCAGCAGCTTTTTGATGCAGCGAAAATATCTGATTTATTTCCAGATTTTAAAGAAAGATTATTCATGGGCTCATGTCAGCAAGCAAGGAAGGATTTAGAGCATTTATTAAGAACTACACCAAGAGATATTATTCTTAGTTCTGATGGAAATTTCAAGAGAGAACATAGACCAGATTCTTTTGATCCATTAATGAAATCCCTTGAGGATATAGTTAAACAAGTTATCA
>JAEOUJ010000056.1 GCA_016839405.1 Candidatus Gerdarchaeota archaeon
CATACAATACATTGAGCTTTTGTAAAATTACCATGAATTTCTAGAACATTTTTAGAACCAGCTTTTTGATGCAATCCATCAGCATTTTGAGTAATTATAACATCACAAAGACCTTTTTTTTCTAATTGAGCAAGAGCTAAATGTCCGGGATTTGGTTTTGCTTTTAGTAATAGTGGAATTTCGTTTTTATATAATGTCCACAGTTTTTCTGGATTTTTAATCCAAGCATCAATTGTAGCTACTTCCTTGAAATCATATTTTTCCCATAATCCATCTTCATCACGAAATGTAAGTATATTTGATCCTCTAGATATACCTGCACCAGTTAATGCACATGATTTTATATTTTCTTTTACCAATAATTTTCTAACCAATGATACTGCTTTTTCAATTTCATTTTTCATTATTGTCAAAAATAATTATGATACTTCTTTCTAAAATGCTTTCGTCTAAAAATCCTTGAAAAAGAGAAAGAATTTCAAAGATTAATTATTAACCTTTGAATTTGAAATATATTGCTCCATGAGGACAAGCATCTAAACAAGAACCACAATTAGTACAATTTGCGTCTCTTACTCTTTCATAAGAATAATCCAGAATTGGTACTTGCATGGCAGATTTTTCACACAGTTCTTCACAACTACCACAGCGAGTGCATCTTGCTGGGTTACGAGCAATACCAATTAAACTAAATTTCGCAGGAAAACCCATTGCATATCCTATTGGACAAACATATTTACAATAAAATCTTGGTATAAAAATACTCAAACCAATAACAGCAATAAGTAATATTATTCTAAAGTAAAACATGAATTTCCAATCACTTGCTGAAAAATCTTCACTTCCGCCAGGGTATTGTTTCCAAAATATCATATAAAAGAACATTACAAATAATGTGGCAGCTGGGTTGAAAGGAGTCCATGGCTGTTGACCAAAATTACCAAATGTATCAGCTACACTATCACCAATTAGTTCTTTATAACCTACAAAACCAGCTACTAGTAAAATTGCCCAGAAAATTACTGCTCGAATGTCTCGTAATCCTTTATTTAATGGTTTTGAGATTTTTACTTTCTTAACAGGAACTAGTCTTAATAGATCTTGGAAAAATCCAAAGGGACAAATCCAACCACATAAGGCTCGTCCGAAAATTCCACCAATTAATAAACATACACCAAAAACAAGGAATGGAACATATCCTTTTGATATTTCTTGTTGAAATAGATCATAAGCACCTATTATTGTTGTAAAAGGTGCCCCAGCTGGTTGGTTAATTGGTAAGAAACCCATTGTCCATCCAACACCAATTAATCCACCATTAATCAATATGAAAGAGATTATTTGAATTAACCATCGTAATAAACGTACCTTTCTGGAATTAATAGCTTCAAGTACACGCAAACCAAAGGCTTTTACTTTTGAATCTTCAGATCTCGTACCCATTTTGGTTGTCTCCAATATTTTTTAGACTATTGGTGGTGGAACAGGCATTCCCGCAACATATTGCTTGATAAAGTTTTCAAATGCATCAATAGCTGTTGGAGGGATATTAAAGAATTCAGCAATGTTATCAAACATGCCTAAAACTATCCCAATTACTAAGGCAATAGCACCAATTGCTAGTATAAGGATAAGTCTTGATCTTGGTTTCAAGTTTTACACCACAAATATATTTTTAGCTTTTTCAGAACTAGTTGCTTGTAAAAAATTTGTCTTTAAAATATTTTTCCGTTTGTTTGCGCTATTTAGTTTATCTATGTATTTCATATTTTTGATTCCTTTTTCATTTCATCTTCATTTTTCATTTTAACTAAAAGATTTGCATGTTGGTGGTTATCTGCATAAATCACTTTTATTGGATCTATACGAAAACTCTTTTCACAACGACTGCACAGCCGTGTTTTTTGTTTTGTTTTCGCATATGTCCACTTTCCACATCGAGGACAACGAATCACAATAAATTCTTTAAAATCCACAGAAATTATTCCCTCAACTAAAACATTTGTTTTTATTATTTGTCTTTCCCAATTACTGTAACAACTATTTTACGTTCTCGACCTCTAGTATCAAGTTCAATAAAAACTATTTGTTGCCAAGTACCTAAAATTAATTTTCCATTAGCTAATGGAACAGATAATTCGGGTGAAAAAATGCTTGCTCTTAGATGACTGTGTGCATTATCATCTTGGAAATCATGATTATACCCTATTCCTTTTGGAATAAGCTTCTCAATAAATTCTTTAGTATCATTTACTAAATGAGGTTCAAATTCCATTGTAATTATCGCCCCAGTTGAGCCAGGATTGAAAATATTAACTAAACCATTTTTCACTTTTGATTCTTTAATTGCATTTCTTATAGGAAGCGTGATATCAATTATTTGGATTTCACCTTCTGTATCTAATTCAATTTCTGTAGTGTAAACAATCATTAAATTTTCCCTTCTATTAGATTTCTATATTTATTGAATTAAAGTTTTAGTTAAATGTTAGTATAAACTCATTCTTTTAAGGAGTACGCCTTTTACTATCCCACAGCTCTTTCCTTAACAAATCTCTAATTGCTACTCTTATTGCTTCAGATCTACTCGGATAAACACCTAACCTAACTAAATCATCTAATCCTTCTAGAAATGTTTCTGGTATTTTTACTGAAATAAGATTCATGATTCCATTAAACACCTTTTTTATTTTTCCATTGGAATATGACACAAAATTGGTAATACGTTTTTTGGATAAACTAGTACTTAAAACCTTTGGGTATGGCAATGTTACCAAATTTTATATTTATTATCACATTTGGGGTTGATAAATTTAGAGAAATAGCTTTATTTTGCTAATTTTTTTCTTTATAGATTTATTATCTCATCACAAAAAATTTTAAGTTATTATTCTAGCATAATTGCTTAATGAAGCCGTTGTGGCCAAGTTCGGTTAAGGCGACAGATTCGTAATCTGTAGATCGAGGGTTCGAATCCCTCCAACGGCTCTAGAATTCTCTTATTATATTAATGCCTTCTCAAGTAATTCCGAGCCATTAATGCAACTGCTGCTCCTTCACCAGCTGCGGAAGCTGCTTGCTGAATTGAACCAGCTCTACAATCACCAGCAGCAAATAAGCCAGGAGTTCTTGTCATCATAGTATCTCTTGTAATAATAAAGCCACCTGAATCTGTATCAACTAATTCTTTAACAATTTCAACATTTGGTTTTAATCCTATAAAAACGAAGACACCATCTGGATGCATCGTGATTTCTTTATTTTTTTCTTTATCTAAGAAAATTACTCCATTCAACGTTTTTTTAGGACCTACAAGAAATTCTTTTGCCTCCTTATTTTTTAAGAGAATTATATTATCTTTTTCAGTAATATTTTGTTGTAATATTGCAGAAGCTTTCCAAGCATTAGAACGACCTACAATGGTTACTTTCGAAGCAAATCTAGCAATAAACATTGATTCTTCAAAAGCTGAATTACCACCACCAATTACAACGACCTCTTTTCCTTTATAGAAAGGAGCATCACATGTAGAGCAAAAATGAATCTTATAACCCAATAGTTCATCCTCACCGGGAATCCATAATCTTTTATATGTACTACCAGTAGCTACAACAACTGCTCTTGCATCAATTTCATCACCAGTAGAAGTCCTAGCAACAAAAACTTCTCCTTCACAAATTACTTCTACTATCTCAGTCGCACGAATTATTTCTACATTGAATCTTTCAGCTTGTCTAGCAAACCGTTCAGCTAATTCCATACCAGATATCCCATCAGGAAATCCAGGATAATTATCCAATTTATCTGTTACACCAACTTGGCCACCAAGAGCACTTTTTTCAACTAATGCAGTGTCAAATCCTTCTCGAGCAGCATATAAAGCACAAGTTAAACCAGCTGGACCCCCACCTATAATTAAAATATCATGTAGTTTATGTTTGGGTTTTGAAACTAAATTTAATTTCTTAGCAAGTTCAGCATTAGAAGGTACAACAAGAAAAGATCCATCGTCAAATTCAATTGTTGGAACCCTTCGTTTTCCATCGTTGATTTTTTCAACAAATTGTGCAGACACTTCATCTAGCTCGATATCTATCCAATTATAAGATATTCGATGTTGAGAAAGAAACATTTTAGCTCTTTTGCAATCTGAACACCAAGTTGTTCCAAAGAAATTTTTTATTTGAACCATAAATTCACACTAGAAGTTATTTCTTATAATTGTTTTTAATTATAAAAAAACGCAATTTTTAATCAAATTCTTCAATGTAATTTTTCATTGATTTTATTATGTTTTCTTTTATCTCATTTGCTCTTTTGGCATTAATTTTCGAATAATTTTGAATGAAATATGAATAATAAACCATATAGACTTCCATTTGTTTGTTTAGTTGTGATGTCATTTTATCAATTACTTCCATACCCTTATCAGTAATAGAATAACCATATGGTTTTAAGCCATGCATTTTTAGAAATCCTCTGACATGAAGATTATGCACTGCTGGATAGATGGTGCCTTTTTTCTTAGAGGGATCCCAAAATTCTCCAAAAGTTTCATCTAATGCTATTATAATATCAGTTATTTTTATTGGCTCTATACCTGATTTAGCAAATTCAATTAAAATCGCAACTTGAATAGGACTAATCTTTTTCGCACCTGAAACAGAATCAAGAATCCACATCTTTATCAGTAAGAGGTCTTACTTGAAAAATTTAAATGTTTCTCATAAAAATTAGAAAATAATCATAAAATTGTAAGTTGAGAAAATGTAAAATACTAAAAAGAATAACAATATCTTGATTCAAAATGAGTCCTAAAGAAAAAAACACTAACATTTCAATTGAAACAATTAAAATTCCGACTGATAGTACCAAAGGTACACCAAAAAAAGATGATAATGTTTGTGCTCTTTGGGTATTTCAAAATTGCGCAGGTGAGAAAGAAAAGAAGCTTCGTCGGATAGTTTCACTTGTTCGAAAACGAAATTCAATTGATTGGTTACCAGTTACAACAGATGGAAAAATATGTATAATTACTTACCTTGGTATTTTCAACAATCTCATAAAACTTCGATCAAGTGTTTTTGGTTTAGGCATGGAATCTTTTAGTTTTAGTCCGAATCAATTTTGGGTAATTCCACCACAAGACATGTCACAATTTATGTCATTTTATCAAGCAATTCAATCGGATCTACAAGCTAGAGAAAAACGCCTTTTACAACAACGAGAAAGAGAAATTAAAACAAGAGCTGTGGATGTTACAGCAAGTGATTTCGGTGAAGCTGAAGCGATAGATTTAACTGAAAAAGACATAGATGACTTAAGGAAAGAATTAGAAGCAATTAGTTCATTATAAAATAATATTATTTTTTAAATTTGAAGAAAAAACAGATAAGAGACCATTTAAGGTCTCATGAAGAAATTTTACATCATTGGTGGCATACCACCAGGCATACCTCCGGGCATTCCTCCAGGGGGCATACCAGGCATATCGCCTCTAGATTTAGCTGCAATTACATCATCGATTCTAAGAATCAATTCAGCTGCTTCAGAAGCAGATCTGATAGCCTGAGATTTTACTCTAAGTGGTTCTAAGATGCCAACTTTACTAAGATCATTGACTTTTCCTTTATATAAATCAAGGCCAAATTTGAAACCTTCTGTACCAGAATGTTTTGAGCGAATTTCAGTAATTATATCAATAGCATCTAAACCAGCATTTTCTGCCAAGGTTTTTGGAATGATTTCCAATGCATCAGCAAATTTCTCAATTGCTAATTGTTCTCGTCCGCCAATGCTTTCTGCTAGATTTCTTAATTCCATAGCTATTTCTACTTCAGAAGCTCCTCCACCAACAACAATCTTACCATCTTCTAATGCGTCACGAACTACACTAAGAGAATCATTTAATGCACGTTCTGCTTCATCTGTAACGTATTTACTAGCTCCACGAACAAGAATAGTAACTGAGCGAGGATTTTTCGCCTCAGAAATCAAAACATTGTCATCATCGCCAATTTTCATCTGTTCAACTTTACCAGCAAAACCAAGATCTTTCTTGCTTAAATCAGATAGAGTTGAAACTATTGTACCACCTGTTGCTCTAGCTAATTTTTCCATGTCGCTTTTCTTAACACGTCGAACAGCTAATATTCCAGCTTTAGCTAAGAAGTGTTGAGCTAAATCATCTATTCCTTTTTGACAAACAAGTACATTTGCTCCAGAATTAATAATTTGCTTAACCATTTCCTCAATCATTTGTTGTTCTCGGTCTAGGAAAGCTTGCATTTGGCTTGTTTCTTCAATCTTAATTTCAGCGCTGAATTCAGTTTTTTGGATTTCAATGTTATCATCAATCAAGGCAATTTTAGCATTGATAATATTAGTTGGCATACCAGGATGAACAACTTCCTTATCTAATAAAACACCTTTAATAAGTTCAGTATCACTTAATGATTTGCCTGCTTTTTGAACGATTTTTATCCAATCCAAATTTGCTACAATTTTACCATTACGATCATCAGCAATCTGAAGAACTGCATCAATGCTGATTTGAGCCATTAAATCCTTTTCATAAGAAACTACTTTACTATTCAATGCTGTAGTAGCAACTTTGTGTAAGGTTTTCTTATCATTAGAAGCAATATCCATAGAAATTTTCTTAAGAATTTCACTTGCTTTATCGGTTGCTTTTTTGTAACCTGAAATGATTATAGATGGATGTATGCCTAATTCAATGAGTGCATCAGCGTTTTTAAGTAGAGCACCAGCAATGACTACAGCTGAGGTTGTTCCATCTCCGACTTGATCATCTTGAGTTTTAGCAACCTGAGTCATTAATTTCGCAGCTGGATGTTCTACATCTATTTCATCTAATATAGTAGCACCATCATTTGTGATAACAACATCACCAAGAGAATCAACCAACATTTTATCAGAGCCTTTTGGTCCTAATGTTGAACGAACAGCTTCAGCAATAGCCATTGCTGCAAGCATATTACTCTTTTGAGCTTCTTTTCCTCTTGTTCGAGATGTGCCTTCGCGCATAATTATAACTGGAATGTTTTGTTGAGACATTTTATTTTCTCACCAAGAAAATCTTTAATTTACTGATTTTTCGCTGGTTTGTTTCGATATTTAAACATTGCGAAGCTTCGGTGTTTTCCTGAATTAGATATTTTTTAATTCCAAAAAAAAATCACATCTTGTAAATACAAAATCCCTAAAAAGACAATTGATTATCATTTACTAGTAATTAAAGGAGATTAAAGCAGTTGGATAAGAAAAAGCCAATTTTATTTTTCCGTGATATTGAAAAACCTGGAACAATTAGTATTTTTGCTACCTTAAAGGATGCAATAGATTTAGTGGCAAAAAATAAGAAACCCTATTTGCGATTAGTTCTTGTTGATCCAAGTGGGCTTGAAAAATTTGTGCAAATATGGAGTGATTATGAATTATATGCACCTGTTAATATGTTTCTTCGAAAGAACCTTCTAGTACCAAATGGGCCCATTCATCTAATTGATTTAAGTTATGATGGTGAATACATTAGTTCATCTATGGAAACAAAAGTTGATGCTATCCCTACTGAACATCCTATTTATCCCAAATATATTCAATTGAACAATTATCGTTTACAAAAAACCATTCCAGAGGATCCAGCAATACTAAATGAAATTAAAAAACTTCTAAAAATAGAACCTATAATTGAAAGTATACTCTCTAAGCTCAAAGATGAAGGTGTGAATATAACTGAACAAATTTTCCATGAGGTTACTAAACTAATATGTGATAAAACCTATACTGGTACCATCCATCTCATTTCTGGTGAACCTCAGCTAACAATTACTGATAATTATACAAATTATGTTTTAAAACAGCTTGAAATTCTTATGATTTCTTTTGAGAAAGAATTAGCAAATAGTAGAATAGCTCCAATAATTCTCATTCGTCGATTACAAAAAGATTTGGTTAGTCTTTATGAATTTTCAATGCTTCATAAAAAATAGATTTAGTTATTCAGTATATTCACTATCAGGCACAACAATATACTTGTATTCTGTTTTTTCAAACATTTTATCATATCTTTGTGCCAGTCTATTCTCTTCTTTCTTTGATATTTTATGTACCTCATAAAACATAACTATAGCATATATTAATGAAAAAATGATTGTAATTCCATAACCCCACAATACTAATGTTATAGGAGCGATAATCACATAAAATGCAGTAAATAAATAAAATTCAGGAGTTTTAATCACAGTTATTAAAAATGGATTTGTTAAATCAGCAATATCAGGTAAACCAAAAATGACTAAAGAAAATAACACATATAACCAAATCCAATAGAAAACGGTTTTATTTATTAAACTATCAAGCCATTGAAACAATAACATACCAGGAATAATCCAACCTATTATTATTGGCACATTTAATAGAGGAGCCCAAAAAAAGAAAATCGCTTCACGTAAATTCTTTATTCGACGATCTAATCTAATACCTGTTCTACTCCAGCCATAGCCAAAACTATGCACTAACTCAGTTTGTATATCAAGTTTTTTTGCCATAAAAACATGCATAACCATATGCATAATTGATCCTGGTAAAAAAAGGAATTCTAAAATAGCAATTATACCTTTGATGAAAGGTATTACTTCTGCTAAAATTGAAAATAATAAATCTATAATTAACCAGAAAATAAATATGAATAAAAAGATGGAGCTTAAAGTTAGACCAGTAATTTTGAGTATGTTTGTTAACCAATCGATATAATCCTGTAAACCTACAGCGACAATTTCTAATATAATTTTGTTTATTCCTAACATACTCATCAACTAATCTATAGTGTAAGTTTTAGTGTAATTCTAAAGCAATTATTTATTCAATTAAAAAATAGATATTTTTTCTTTTAAAGAGCTAAATAGAAATCATTTGCTATTTTATAATGAAAATTTACTAATAAAAAGTGCTCATGAACATTAAATTAAACAATAAAAATATCATGCTTTCCGAAAAAGAAATGACTTATGTTTTATTACAGCATTTAGAAAATTCAGGTTATATTGCAGTAACTGAACTTGTTTTAAATAATTCATTATTTGATATATCAAATCAAGTTAGTAAAGACATTTCAAAAATACGTATTGATATAGCTGCTTATAAAAATGATAAAATAATTTTCATAGAGGTTGAAAATGGTTTATGGCTTACCCATCCACTTTTATATCGCGAGTTTTCACATCTATTATTTCTCGCATGTCCTGCAGAATTTAAATCTCCTACAGACAATGAGCAAATATTAATGGCAAAAAGAAATGGGATAGGAATAATAACAGTTACAAAAAACGGTTCCATAAAAACAATACTTCCACCTGTGGAGTATAATATATCTAATAGCTATTCAAAAGCAATTATTTGTTTGATAAAGAAAAGAAAGATGAAATAGAATTATTGATTGTTATCAGAAATATACTGTTTTAAATCTATTATTAATTGATTAGGTAATAATTTCTTTGCATAGATTAATTTGTTTAACTTTGAAATTATTTTATTATTCAGCAATGAACCATTTTCTATTTCTTTATAAAGCTCTTTCATTATTGTTATTATTTCAGAAATAGTGAAACCATCATCTAATTTGCCATTGAATCTGTTTTTAAGAACATGCCAAATGAAAGGCTCATCATCAATTTCTGTTACATCTAATTTTTTAGCTATTTCCAACATGAGTTTTTTCTTCAATGAATCTAACCTTGTTTTTTGTTTCTTAAAATTTGATGTACTAATTTCTTCAGTTATGTCTTCAGTTGCAAAAGGATTGTATTCAAAAGATTCAAGGTCATTCTCATTCTCAAAGAAATCATCATCAAAAATAGCTCCTTTTTCTGGTTTGAACAATTCACCATTGGTATCTAAATGACTGAAACCAGCTGTTTTTAGGTCTGCAATAGCCTCTTTAAAGAGACTAGATTTTATATCATCTGATGATTCTTCTAACAATTCATCTTCATTTATATCAAATTTATTTTCTAA
>JAEOUJ010000398.1 GCA_016839405.1 Candidatus Gerdarchaeota archaeon
GAAATATCTTCTTTTTTTGCAAGTGAAAATGAAGTCATAATTTACAATTTAATTTGTTTTAAATAATATTTTTGCTTAAAAAATGAAGTCAATAATTCTCATTTCCATTTATATTGACAATCTTTACAAAGATATTCAGAATGAATAACTGTTTTATTAATTCGCGAATGCATCCCGCTGCAAGTATAATTAAGAACTGGTTGTTGATTAAGAACTTTCTTTTCTATATTTATAGAATTGCATTTTGGACATTTCATAAATTAATTACTAATTTAATCTTTATAATTGATTATACTAATCTATTATTAACAACTTTTACTGAAAAATAAAAATAATTGTGATAGACATTTCTGAAATTAAACAATGACTTAATAAAGAAACAATTGATTTCCAATTATGATCGGTGAATTATTTGCTATTGGTTCTGTTTTAACTTTCGTAACATCAAATGCATTATTTCATCGTATTGACAAAGAGGTTTCTGCTTCACAAATAAATGCTTTTAGAACTATTGTTGGTTCATTAACTTATCTAGTAATAGCTTTGATTCTTTGGCAAATACCACAAGTAAAATACATTCCTGCACTAACATGGTTATGGTTAATACTGAGTTTTATTTTTGGGCAGGTATTTGGTGATACAGCATATTTCAAAGCTCAAGAATTCTTAGGAACAACAATAGCATTAGCTATCTCAATGACTTTTCCGATTTTCACTACAATTCTATCATTAATAATTTTGAAAGAAACTTTACCATATTATTTCTATATATCATTATTCCTTACGACAACTGGAGTGATAATAATAGCTATAGGTCAAGCGAGAAAAGAAAATGAATTAGTTAAATCTTCAAACATAGAAAATGATATTTCGAAAGAAAAATTAGAAAATAAAGAAAATAGTGAACCATCTACAAAGGGAAGGGATTTAATAATTTTAGAAAAAAATTCAAAGAAATCAAAAATAAATAAACGTATATTAATTGGAATAATTATTGGTCTAGCAGCAGCAATTTCTTGGTCATTTGGGATTATTTTAACTGAAAAAGCTTTCAATGAAGTAACATTAGCTCTTGGAAATGATCAATATAGTAGTCTAATTGGTAATATGATACGTTTTCCAGTTGCAGCTGGGATATTAACGACAATGAGTTTTGTTGATCATAAAAAACGCTTAAAAACTTGGGATAAAAAAATCTGGTTAATAATGATGCTAGGGGCAATAATTGGTACATCTATTGGTGCATATTTATACACTGAAGCAATATTAAGAGCAAATGCTGCTGTTGTTTCTATTATTGGTTCATCAAGTCCATTATTAGCAATCCCAGTATCATGGTTAATTAATAGAGAGAAAAGTAATTGGTTAAGTGTTATTGGAGTATTTGTGACTACCCTGGGAATAATTAATATATTTCTCTGGCAAATAATTTGTTCAGGTTCTATACCTATTTGTAATTAACTAATCTTCCTTTTTGGAATCAGTAATAAAATCCTCCATGGTAACACTAGGTTTTTCATTTGCTATAGCTGGAAAGATTTCTAACCAATTAACAGCTACTGCTTCTAAACCATTTGTTTCCAAGATTGCCATAACTTTGTTACTGAAATCCTTAGCTACAAGGATTCCCTTAACGCTAATTTTTTCTACCTCATTAAAATAATCAACATAACGTTTAAGTTGATGAGCGTCACCAGGTGTTGCTGCACGTTTTTTAACTTCAATAATGTAAATATTACCACTTTTATCAATTCCACGTAAATCTATGAAACCAAATGGTGTTTCATATTCCCGTGATGTAGGTTGAAAATCTTCTGAGATAATTCCTGGATTGTTATAAAGATAATTGGATAAGTCACTTTCAGAACCATAAATACTAAGAGAAGCAGAGTCAAGAGAATTAAAAATAGTTGCTTGAAATACATTATCAAAGATAATTTCAAGAGATTCTTTAGTTTTTGGGCGATAAGTTTTAACAATTAATTTATTTTTATCTGCATGGTATTCAATTTTCCCCGCGCCTGCTTTTTGCCAATTTAAAGGTTTGACTAGAGTTGATCCATGTAAAATCAAACTTTCATCTTTCTTTACAATTAAGATACGTTCACCATGAGGGAGATAAGATTTAATTCGTCCATCAAAAATTGCTATACATGATCCAAAAATAACAATCGTCTGTTTACATGAAACCTCATTTAATCTCTCGGATAATTCATCAAAAGAGATAGATAAATTAGTTATTTTATTCATACAATTTCATCTCAGATAAACTGAACATTACTTCTAAACTTTAAAATGCATCGTCTTTTAATGTATAATTTGGTATTATCTTTCATTACTTAATACTAACTCTAATTCATTTTTAACAAAATCGAGATTTTCTGTTGTAGGATGAAAATAGACCCAACCAAAGGCAACCGTAGATAAATTATTAATTGCTATGTGGATTTTTCTTTCTGCTTCATAATTTTCTAATTGTGAATATAAACCATTAGAATATCGTTCATAGAAAATTCTCTGAAGTTTAAAATCGTTCAACCATTCATTCTCAATTTCGAATAAATCAAAAATTGGATCTCCGGCATAAGCCCATTCAAAATCTAATATACCATTAATTTTTATTTGGTCATTTGATTTTTCTATTATTATATTGGATAGATTTAAATCTGTATGAACTAATCCTGGAGTACTACAGAAATTTGATTTCTCAAGTAATTTCTCAATGTAGTCTTGAATTTTCAAAACAAATTTTATTGGAAGTAATTTATTTCTACCAATATATCTAACACATCGTCTAGTATTTGTTTTGATTAAACTTTCCATTGAATAAAATTGTCTTGGACAATCATATTGTTCAATTTCACCAAACATTTCATAAGAAATTGAATGAATACTTCTAGTTATTTCAGCAAAATTTTGTACGAATCTTTCTTTTTGATTTTTTGTTAAGTCATTCCAGAATTTATCTAAAGATTCACCAGGTATTTCATTCATTATATAATATTTATAACCAATTATCTCTTCATTTCCTTCATAATAATCTACTTTTGGTACAGGTACATTTTTTCTCTGATTATTTTTTATGCCCCTGGTATCGTGTAAACTCCTAAAATGTTTAAATAACTGAACTTCCTTTTCTAACCGATAAATCTCTCTTTCTGATGTAGGTGGTCTAGTTAGGATTTTTACTATATAATTTTCAGATTTTTTTGTAAATTTGTATAAAGTGTTGACTGATGTATTCTCAAATTTCTTAAAATTAGTTATTTTAATTGGATCATATAGCTTTTGCAATTCCAATAGCAATTTTTTTGACAAATCACTAGACAAAAAATCACCTTTTATCATTTCATGGATAATCTTAACTTTAATAAATTGTTATTTATCTAAAAGAAGCATATAATAAAAAATTGCGAGTGGTTTTCTTTGAAAATTGGTGCATCATTTGTTCTTGGATTTATTGGTATTAAAAAAATAGATGATTTTATGGAATATGTTAATAGTAAAGATATGCAAGTTGTTGAAATTGTAGCTGAACCCCCACTTTGTTTTATTGACGAAATTGATGCTACCAAAAGAAAGCAAATAACAAAACTTGCAGATGATTTACAATTAGAATTAACTCTTCATGCTACTTTTTCTGACATAAATATTGCTGCACTTAATCCTAATGTTAGAGAAGCTAATAATCAAATAATAAAAAGAAGTATTCAATTTGCTTCTGATATAAAGGGAGAAATTGTAACTATACATCCTGGAAATCCAGGTGCTGGAGGAATATCACATCCAAATTTAGTAAAGAAAAATAATAAAGAATCAATTAAGGAATTATCAAATTTCGCTTCAAATATGAATATCAAATTAGGATATGAAAATTTTCCAAAAATGCCATGGATTTTATTCGAAGAAAGTTTTTCACCATTACCAATTCGCGAATTTATTGAAGAAATTAATTTAACAAATTTAGGTATTACTTGGGATTTAGGACATTCAAATACAACAGAATTTCCATTAATTGAATTTTATGAGAATTTTAAGGATTATATTATTCATTTGCATTTACATGACAATGATGGTCCAGTAAAAGGATGGGCTGATAAACACACACCTATAGGATCTGGAAATATTGATTGGGAAGAATTATTTAGGTTATTAAAACAAATAAATTATAAAGAAGCATATATCCTAGAATTAAATACAGTTGAGAAAATTGAACAAAGTCTAGATTATTTATCTAGCTACCTTTAAAAATTATATTCTTTTTTTCTCAAGATATTTTTTATATCGGCTTAAAATATCTTCTTGATTTTCTTCCTGTAAAAATTCTGTAAAGGAATTTAATTTTTCAGTTGTATTTTTTGTTAAATCATGTTCCATAACACAGCAATCATGTTCTGCGTTTTGTTCATCAACACCAATTAATAAAAGAAAAGATTTTAGCATATCATGTTTAGCTTTAATTTTTCGGGCTACTAATGTGCCTTTCTCAGTTAGAGATATAGTGCCATAAACTTCAAAATTTACTAATTTTAATTTTTTTAGTTTCGTTTTAACCATTTCAGAAACTGTTCCTTTCTCCTTTTCTAATTTATCAGCTAAATCAGTAACTCGTGTGAATCCTTCTTTTTCACTTAAAACTAGAATTGCTTCTAAATAATCTTCCATAACACTTGTTATATTTTTATCAATTGAAGATTTAATTGACATTATTTAACAATCCAATTAGCAATTTTATATTGAAATTAACTTATCTAAATAATTACTGTTTTAAATACTTAAAATAGCTGCTGTTCATAGGAAGATTTATCTTTTCTTTTAAATTCGTTAGAAATGAGTAAAAAAATCAAGAATGGGTTGCAATTTAAATGGCACAAAAAAAAGATTCCAAGAAGAAAAAAGTTGGTATATTAAAATTTGGAAATATTGCTTCATCAGTGTTATTGGAAATGCTATTAGATGAACGAGCCGATAGAGAGGATATCCAAGTGAGAACAATTTCTTCTGGAGCAAAACTTACATCAGAAGAAATAAGGAATGCTTATGAAATTTTTTCTCAAAATACTTTTGATTTGAACATTGTTGTGACACCAAATGCCTCTTTAAAAGCTCCATTAGAAATAATAAATGAATTAAGTAATTCAAAAACTCCTTTGCTTGTAATATCTGATATTATTAAAAAAGAAGTAAAGGATCAATTCAAAGAAAAAAACATAGGATATATAATAGTAAAACCAGATGCTATGATTGGAGCTCGAAGGGAATTTTTAGATCCAATAGAAATGGCAATTTTCAATGCTAATTTACTGAAAATTCTAGCAATTGGCGGAGTCTTTAATATTATTTATCAAGAAATTGATCAGATTTTAGTTCAAATTATAAATAAAAAGAAAATAATTTTGCCAAACATAGTGATCACTCCTAGAAAAGCTGTTAAAGAAGCTGGTTTTAGTAATCCCTATGCAGAAGCTAAAGCACAAGCTGCATTGGAAATTGCACAAGCTGCTGCAAGTATTAATACAGAAGGTTGTTTTAAAATAAATGATCGTTTGGAATATATTCCTCAAGTTGCTACAGGACATGAAATGATACAAGCAGCTGCTAAATTAGCTGAAACTGCTCGAGAATTAGAGAAGTCACAAAATAAAGTACAAAGGAAAC
>JAEOUJ010000057.1 GCA_016839405.1 Candidatus Gerdarchaeota archaeon
CACAGCACCTAAGATAATAAAAATCCATGATGTAATCATTAATCCGGGATATCTAATTAATCCTGACCAAAACCATTGATTCATAGATTTATATTTTTCAGTAGCAAGTTGTATTTGTGGTTGTGAATTTTCCTTTATCATTTGTTTATTAACACTCTTTATAGTCATTTATTTAACCCCAGTTTTAAATTTTCTTTATTATTTTATTTAATGATAATGTCATACAAATCATACATATTTAACTTTTTTGTCTAATCATACAAAAGCTTAATATATCACACATTACTTACATATCATATAAAAAACCCTTAGTGAATAAAAATGTTCATAGTTAAACATCAATTTGATGATGTGAAAGACATAACTTTGCGTGGTGTAAATAAAGAATTATATGACCAATTCACTGCTTTTACAAAAAAAGTGGGAGTTTCAACGGGTACTGTCTTTTCAAATATACTTATAGGATATATTCATCAACCATGGAGAATACATGGACCAAGTAGAGATCGTAAACCGCTAAAATATGGTATTACACCTGAAATAATTTCTGATTTAGAGAAATTATCGGTTTCCAAAACTGATTTAACAGCAGCTGGTGAATCCACCATGTTCTTGTTTAGTCATATAAAAGAATTAATCTTCGAAAAAGATGTTGATGCTTTAACATTAGTAAAACATGTTAAGATGATTCATCATTGCCAAACAGAATTTTTAGGTGATATACCAAAAATAATTGAATTAGGAATAACCCGAAAGATAAGAGAATATAACCATCCAACTGATTTAGAGTTATTAACTAATATTACTATACGAAATGTTTCATCAAAAATATATGATGAATTTGTTTCTAAAGCAAAAAGTGAAGGATATACTACTGGAGAATTTTTTTCTAAAATCTTAGCTAATATCTTACCAATATTTGAGCTTAGAGATGTAATGTTAAATCTTGGAGATCATGAAGCTTTAATTGTCTCTTTTGAAAATCAATTAGTAATAAATAAAACTGATTTGGAAGTATTAGGTAATCGTAAAGTTATTTTTTATAGTGTTAAACAATTAGAATTTGTTAAAGATATAAGCCAAGAATTATTTTTAAATACAGTTTTTAAAATAGTGAAAAGTGACGAGGTAATTCTACCAGGAAATTTACCAAAATTAATTGTACTTTCTAGGACTATGATGTGTAAAGAAATTCATTATTCATAATTTTTTCATTTATCTATTTGATGTAAAACGAAAATCAATGCATCCTTCTTATAATAAGTTAATGGGTTAGTTGTTACTTTAAAGTCTATTTTTTCATTATTGTTATTTGTTAAAGTCATTTGGAAAATATTTTTCTTCTTTTTTATTGCTTGCATTAATTTTAAATGTGCATCTTGATCTTTTTTAGGATGGATTTCTTTAATATTCATTTTAAGTATTTTTTTCTTTGTTAATCCTAGTAAATCTTCTACCTTTTGATTGATATTTAGTATTAGACCAGAATCTGCATCAACAATTATTATAAGGTCCTCTAAGGTATCGAAAATGGTTTTAAGACTTTCCTGTCGTAAAACCCAATCTTCTTCAGCTTTAAATTTAGCAATTGCTGTTCCTGCATCTCTTCCTATTGCTTCTAAAATTCTAACATCTTCATCTGTTATTAAACGCTTATCTTTTGAAGCAAGTGTTAATGCGCCAATTACTTTTTGCTTGGAAAAGAATGGAATAGATATAAGTGATTTAATTTCTAATTGCCCATGAGATGCTTCTATTGATTTAAAGTCCTCTAGAACAACTGTTTTTCCATCCAAAAATAACCTTCTAAATTGTGGAGAATCTAATTTTACATTTTCAATATTTTTTGTTAAAATTTTTGACAAACCAATAGATCTTTCAAGTTGGGCTACATTATTAATTTCATCTACGATGAAAATTCCACCACCTGAAAAATCTAATGAACGCAATATTACATCTAAAAGGAAATCAAGAAACTCGTCAAGAGTCCTAGCACGATAACCAACTGATATAACTTTATTTAATACTTCAAATTCATGATATCGACTTTTTAGTGACTCTTGTAATTCTTTTATTTCTGAAAGATCAATTAACATTGTATTTATTGATTGAATATTTCCATCAACATCATGTACGGGAGAAATTGTCATAATTAGGGGTATTAGATGGCCATCCTTATGTTGCCTTGTAGTCTCTATTGTTTTCATACCACTTTCTAAAACTTCTTCAAAAAGATCTTTTTGCATTTTTTCTTGTCCAGTTGGTGCTAAAATAGAAATTGGTTGATCGATTAATTCTTCAGGTTTATAACCAAAAACTTTTTCTGCAGCAGGATTTGCATAAACAAATTTGCCTTCCAAATTAGTTGAAAGGATAACTTGAGGACTATTTTTGATAATATTCGAAAGGCGTCTTTGCATTTCTTCTATTGATTTTTTAACACTAATATCTTGTCCAATAAAGATATACCCTTCAGGTTTTTGTTCATCATCTAGAATTATCGAGATACTTAATTCAACAGGAATAACATTTCCATCATTAATTTGCATTTGATATTCAATATTACTTAGAGTACTAAGCTCTTTTAGTTTTTCAAGATCAGTTTGAACTTTATTTTGATCTTTTGATTCAAAGAAATTAAAGAAATTCTTTCCGTGTATATCTTCTTCTAATGACAAATTAAGTAATTTTAATGCTTGTTGATTTACTGTTAAAATGCTTCCCATTAAATCAGTATTAATAATAGCAAAAGGAGATGTTTCAACTAGGCGTCTAAATTGTTCTCGAGATTCTTCTAAAGCTTCCTTTGATAACTCACGTTCTAATGCAGTGGCAAAGAAACGAACAATAGTTTCAAAAAAGAATTTATCAGCTGGTGTAAACTCTTTAGGATCATTTGCTACAATTTGTATTGTACCTAGAAGCTCATTATTAGCATTAAGTATTGGCCATGTTATATTAGCTAATGCATTAAATTTCTCTAATCTATTTAAATATTCAATAGCTACTGGATGTTTTTTTACATCAGGTGCAAAAACAGGCTCTTTTGTTCTAGCTACATATGTATTTAAGTAGGTGTTATCATCAAGTGAAAGAGGTTTTATGTCTTTGATTTGTTCTTCATTTTTTAATAGAGCAGCATATGGGTACAAGATTCGCTCTTTTTGATTATATATTCTAAATGTTCCATTTTCAAAATCTAATGTTTCCATTAATCCAGATAAAATCCTTTGACATAAATCATGTATGTCTTTTGCATATAGAGTTGTTTCTGCTAATAGACGAAATGCTTGCCTTTCTCGCTCAAGAGTTTGTTGAGCTCGTTTTTCTTCAGAAATATCAATAATCACAGCACCTATAGCATTTAGATCTTGTATAAGTAAAGGAGTAAGAGAAATAGTGATCCATTTTATTTTACCAGATTTTGATTTTAATTCATATTGCTGTGCGCTAATAGATTGAATGGAATTACTGAGAACATCATTTATTTGTTTTTGTAATCGAATACAATCTTCATCAGAAAATAGTATTTTAGATATTTCAAGAATTTTCCGAGATGTAAAATCTTTTGGAGAATATTCTGAAATATTTAACATTGCTTCATTAAAGAATATGAAATCTCCCTCATGATTAGCTATTGCAACACCTATAATAGATTGTTCAGCAAAAGCTCTAAATTTTTCCTCACTTACTTTCAAGGAATCTTCTGCTCGTTTGTGTTCAATTGCTGCTGCGATCATTCCTGATATTGTATGAAAGAGAATACGATCTTCTTCAATTATCTCTTTTGGTTCTTGATTTACTAATTGTAACACACCTATTAATTCATTTTTTGCAGTTAAAATTGGCCAAGTAATATTCGCTCTAACTACTAGATTTTCAACTAATGATTTCCTATCTTTAAGATGGTCTACTTTTAAAACATCTGGTGCAAAAATCTCTTTTCTAGTCTTTGCTACATTTGCTCCTACATGGTCCTCTCTATGAATTGATACCGGAGGTAAGCTTAAAGCAGTTTCTTTATCAACACCAGTTACCGCTATTGGATATAATAGTTCATTTCTTGGATTATACAAGCGTATTGTTCCACTATCAAATTCTAATATTTCTATTATTCCATTAAGAATAGTATCGCATAATTCTTGTAATGTCTCAGAATGAACAGCAGCTTCTGCAATTGCTTGGAAAGCTTTTCTATCTCTTTTTAATGCATCCTCTGCATGCTTTCTATCAGTTATATCAATTAACATTCCCTCAATATAACCTTCTTCTGGATAGATTTTCGCATTTTCACTCACCCAGACAGTTGTATCATCAATTCTTTTCAATTGTAAAATTACTTCTTCATATGATCTTTTTGTTATTAGTATATCAATAAGCTCTTTTCTTGTTTTATTATCAAGATAAAATTGATTAGCCTTGTAACGTTTTAATTCATCAACGGTTTCACAACCAAAAATTTCAGCCATTTTTTCATTAGCTTCTATTATTTGACCTGTTTTAATATCTGAACGATACATCCCTATTAATGCATTTTTAAATAAATCTTCATATTTTAATTGAGCTTCTTTATCTTCAGTATTATCTATTATAACCGCTGATACAGATGTTAATCTTCCCTCTGCATCAAAAGCACCAATATTAAATTGAAGCCACCATCTTGCTTCTTCATCTTTGCGAATGATTTTGTATTCGAGCATTTTTGGGACGATGCCATCTTTGAGTTGATCATAAGAATGGTCATAATATTCTTTGTAATCGGGATGAATGATTTGACCAATAAAATTTGGAGTATTTTGCCACTCCTTTATTTGATAACCACTTAAATCCTCGAGAAATTTATCAACTATTGAATAATTCCCGTTAGGAAGTTCTATTTTCAAAAAGCCACGAACTCTTTTAGTTAATTCCTGATAGAGGTTACGCATTTCACTTATCATTTGATCTAATTCAACTATTTCACGTTCAAGCTTTAAACGTTGAATGCGATCTTCTTTTTCACGCAAAGCACGTTCAATGGCTGGTACCAATCTTTCTAAGCGAGTTTTTATAACATAATCTACGGCTCCTTTTTTAAGAGTTTCAATAGCAGTTTCTTCTCCTAAAACACCTGAGATAAAAATAAAAGGAATATCTTCAGCGTTTTTTTTGCTAATTTCTAAAGCACTAAAACCATCAAAAGCGGGTAAATTATAATCTGCCAAAATCAAATCATATTTATTTTTTTTAATACAAGAGGTAAAATCTTCTCTATTATCTACAAGCGTAATTTCACATAACATATTATTAAGTAACAATGTTTCTTTAACTAATTCTGCATCAATTTTGTTATCTTCTAAATGAAGAATTTTTAAAGGTGCATTCATAATATCCCACATTATAAAGATAATTCTCTAATATTGGCATCTAATCATGCAATTAGTCTTTTTATTTTGAGTTTATTTTTATTTTGTTAGCGGATAATTGTACGGTTTTTACGAATTATTACTTCTAGCGATTATTATTTCACGATCAAGAGATTTAACTATTGAAAATTCCAAATTAACAAGTAATTTTTTACCTGTAATTTGTTTAAAAGCAAGTTTTCCAATTTTTTCTTTACTGATAAGAATATTTTGCAACGATTTCTTTGCTTTTTCTAAAGAATCATTTATGATATCAAAAATAGTCATTTGTAATAAGGACTTTTGAATATAACCTAAATCATTTTGCGCTTTTCTATTTACATTTAATATTTGACCTGTTTGGCTATCAAAAATAATTAAAAATTCATCTAAAGAATCAAAGATATTCTGAAGATGTTTTTGTGAAATAATTAATTCTTCTTCAGCTTGCATTTTAGCTATTGCTGTACCCATCTCACGCCCAATGGATTCAAGAGTATTGAGATCATCTTTAGTTATCGAGCTTTTCTCTTTTTTACTTAAAAATAAACCTCCAATTACTTTCTGTTTAGAAAAGAAAGGTACACCAATCAATGTATGTATCCCCATATTTTTATGCCCTTCACTTCTTTGTTGATATTCATCCACAAAAATTGATTTTCCATTTAAAAATAAATTTTTGAAAGCTTTGTTGGTTACTGCTAATGTTTTTGCTTCTGAGATAAATTGACTCGACATACCCAAAGATCGTCTAAGAATTGCTCGTTCTGTTTTATCATCTACTAAGTAAATTGCTCCTCCATTAAAATCCAATGAATTGAGTACAGTTGTTAAGGTAAAATCAAGAAGCTCATCCATACTTCTGGCTAGATATCCTGCAGAAATTACTTTATTTAAAGCTTCAAGTTCATATGATCTATCTTTTAATGTTGCTTCCAATTTTTTCATATTAGAAATATCAACAATTACTGCATTAATCATGGTTGTATTTGATTCTTGGTCAGTAATCGCTGATAATGTAACTATAACGGGAATTAGTGAACCATTTTTATGTTTCCTAACCCCTTCAAAAGTTGTTTTACCAATTTCAGGTATACTATTTATAAGATTTTGTTGTAGTTGTTCACCCCCAGGTGGTGCTAAAACAGAAATTGATTGGCCTATAACTTCATTTGGTGTATAACCAAAAACATCTTCTATAGGAGAATTTGCATAAATAATTTTACCCTCTTTAGTTGCAGAAATTACAACTTCCTTACTATTATCTACAATATTAACCAGCATTCGTCTTTGTTGCTCAATTGCTTTTCGCTCAGTTACTTCCCAAATCATTAGTTGTATAGCTGGCTCACCACGAAAAGCTGTTAACGTTACAAATATTTCAGCAGGAAATTCTTCTTTTGTTGCTCTGATTAACTTTGTTTCAAAGAAAATTGTTTTTTTGTCTTTTGATTCATAGAGCGTATTTATTTGGTTAATAATTTGATTTTTATCAGAGAAGAATTGTAAAGGATTTACACCGATTATATCTTTTATGGACTCAATTTTGAACATATTAAAGATGGTTCTGCTTGCATATTTTATTTCGTTATTTTGTTGAATTATAACACCTAATGATATTGGTAATGATTCTACTAATATACGATATTGGCTTTCACTTTCTCTTAATGCATCATCAGCCATTTTCCGTTCAATTGCGGTGGCAAAAATGCTAGAGAAATTTTCAAAGAATAATTTATCATCAAGTGGTATATCTTTTATCTCATAGGATCCAATTTGAATAGAACCCAAGAATTTTTTATTTGCATTATAGATTGGCCAGGATATAAATGATTGATATTTATATCTTGAATAAATATCTGTTTTTTTCAAAAATTCATGTTCATGAACATTTGGTGCGAATATTTCTTTACCAAGAAATTGAGTTAAAGGTAGTTCTTTACCATCAATTGAAATAAAACCAAGCATTTGTTTAGATCCTTCATCTAAACCATAGCTAGCCATCGATTTCAACATACGATCATTTTCATAATAAATTCTAATTGATCCAGAATCAAAACCCATTTGCTCAATTAAACCTTTTAATACAATTTGACACATATCTCTAATTTCTGTTGAGTGAACAGCAGCTTCAGCAATTAATTTAAATATAATTCTATCACGTTCTAATGTTAATTTAGCTCGTTTTTCTTCTGTTATATCACGAAGGGATGCAACGCTTCTTTTAGAATCGGGAATTAAACCAACAGTTACTTCTGCATAAACAATTGCACCACTTTTATTCAATAATCGACATTCGTAAACACTTGGTGCACCATCTTCCATTATGCGTCTCTTCTTATGATACTCTGTCATACGCTGCAAATCTTCATGATATATGAAATCAGTCCATTTCCTTTTTCCTTCTAATTCTTCTTTAGTGTAACCAGCTAAAACTTCCAATTGATGATTACATTTAGCAACTGTCATATCTTCTTCTATAATTAATGTCGCTGTTCCTTTGTGTTCAAAAATTTCCTCTAATTCATGTTCTCTTTTTGTTAATTCTTGTTGGGTTTCAATTTGTTTTGTGATATCAATCATTATTCCTTCTATAAAATCTTCTTCACGATAGATTTTTGCAGAAAGACTAACCCAAATAAGTCTCTTCTTTTTAGTGCGAAGTTGCATTTGATGACCTTTAACAAAACCATTTGTTTTGATCTTATTTAACATATCATCCCTAATTTTTTCATCAGGATAGAATTCTTTAGCAGAAAAACGTTTAAATTCCTCAATGGAAAGGCAATCAAAAATATTAGCCATAGTCTCATTGGCATCAAAAATCTCCCCTGTTTTTATATCTGAGCGAAACATACCGACTAAAGCATTTTCAAATAAGGCTTGATATTTAAGGTATGATTCTTTTGTTTCTGTATTATCAATAATTACTATTGAAATTGAAATAAGTTTTTGATTAAAATCATAAGCTCCAATGTTAAATTGTAACCACCACCTTACAATGCCTTCTTTTTGAATGATTTTATACTCAAGCATTTTTGGTACATAACCCTCTTGCATTCTTTGAAAATTCTCTTTATAATAATCAGCAAAATCAGGATGGATTATTTTTTGGATGAAATTCGGATTATCATACCATTCTTTTGTTGTATAACCACTAAGTTCCTCTATAAAATTATCAACTAACGAAAACTTACCAGAAGGTAAATCCATTTTAAGAAAGCCACGTACTCTTTCAGCCAATTTGTGATACATTTCATCTAAATCAGAAACTTCCTTTTCAAGTTTTATTCTTTGATCTCGTTCTGCAACTTCTCGCAGAGCCCTTTTAATAGCAGGAACTAAGCGTTCCATTCGGGATTTTAATACATAATCTACAGCTCCTTTTTGTAGAGCTTCAATAGCTAACTCTTCTCCTAGAACTGCTGAAACTAAAATAAAAGGAATATTTAGGTTCAAATCTTGTGTTAGTTTTAATGCAGAGAGTCCATCAAAGGAAGGTAAACTATAATCAGCTAATATAACATCTATTTCTTTTTCTTTTAATGCTGAAAGAAATGCTTCTTTATTGTCTACACTAAACATATTGAAATCAAAATCTTCCAGTATTAGTATTTCTTTTACTAATTCTACATCGATTTTGTTATCCTCTAAGTGTAAGATATTTAGCTTTTTACTCATAGTTTGAACACTCTATTTTTTAGATTAGTGTAATTTCAAATTAAGTGAATATTTTGATACAGTTTAAGCTAATTTAATCATTACTTTATTAATAAAGATATAAAATTAAATCGCTGGTGGCAATTTTGCCAAAAAAGTATTTAATTTACAAGGAAAAGATGCTCTTGATAATCAATTATAAAATAACAAAAAGGTTCTACTAATGAAGACAATTAAAACTCAAGAAATGAATTGGGTAGATATTCAAGAAGCTATTAAAACTGGATACAAATCAATAATTATTGCTGTAGGTTCAATAGAGCAACATGGCCCTCACCTACCAACAATAACTGATACTTTGATAGGTGATGTGATTGCACACGAAATAGCATTAAAAATGGGCAAAACACTTCAAGGACCAACTATTTCAATTGGTTGCTCAGATCACCATCTAAGTTTCCCTGGCACTATTTCACTAAAGAAAGAAACACTCAAATCAATTATCATTGATTATACAAATAGCTTAATTAGACATGGTTTTAAAAACATCATATATTTTCCAAGTCATGGAGGAAATTTTGAAATCGTAGCTGAAGCTATCTCAATTTTACAAAATGAAAACCCAGAAATTAATATTTTTGGTTATACAGATTTTTATGGATTCATTGATATTATCCATAAATGTTCAATTGAATCTGGAAAGACAGCTGAAGAATCTGGTGCACATGCAGGAGAAAATGAAACATCGTTAATATTGGCCATAAGGGAAGATTTGGTTAATAAAAAAAGATACTCTCCTGGATTTACAGGTTTATTTGGAGAAAAAGAAGGAGAAATTGTAATATCTAAAGGTATGAAAGCCCTGACTGAAAATGGTATTCTAGGCGATCCAAGAAGAGCGTCAATTAAAAATGGCAGAACATATTTATCAAAAATTGTAGACCATTTATCAGAGCAATTCAAAGAAAAACTTGCCTAAAGGAGTTACTTTTTATTTGAAACATGAATAAAGACATTTAAGGTAGATAAATTCTAATTCATTTAAAATAAAATAATTATTATTTAAATTGGGCTTAAAATGAATCCTAGAAAAATTAGAAAGAAATCAATTTGTAATGATAAAACATCTAATGATCAAATAAAAGCTGTCATATTTGATTTTGATGGTGTGCTTTCATCGTTTTATGTACGTATTGCTGGCCCAATAGTAAGTGCTGCCAAATACCTTAAACCTGATATAACAGAGAAGCAAATAGCTGATAGTACTTTACTCATTTTGTCTAATGTATCATCTTTAGATAAACAACCAATTAGATTTGATGTGTTTAAATTTGGTTTTAATGTAGCAAAAAGTTTAGGATTATCTAATTTTCAAGCTTTAAAATTTATTCTTGCTGGTATGATAGCTTATCTAAAATCTAGAAAGAGAATTGTCCCAAAAACAGGTGTAAGAGAAGTTCTACGTGAATTATTGGCTCAAGAATTTAAAGTGATTTTAGTAACAAATACTAGTAAGAAAGTTATTGATGTAGCAAAAGAAAAAATACCTGAATTAAAATCATTCGATTTAATATTAACTCGAGATGAAATTAAAACTATAAAACCAAACGCTAAAGGATTTCTTGATGCAATGAAAAAATTAGGTTTGGAAGCAAATGAAGTTGTAACGATTGGAGATCAGGCAAGTGATATAATCGCAGGAAAACGTGCAGGTATAAAAACTATTGCGATTTATCACAAATCATTAGATTATCTTAGAGCTCCTTTAATTGAACAAAATCCAGATTTTATTATAAAAGATATCCGCCAATTGCCTAACTTACTTCGATTTTTAAGAGACTGTATAATTGAAGATATAAGATCAACAATTGATTTAACTGAAAAA
>JAEOUJ010000399.1 GCA_016839405.1 Candidatus Gerdarchaeota archaeon
TAGAAATTATTTATTACTTTTAAATCACATATAGACTTAACAATCATGGGAAGAGTTAAATGTGACATGGCAAGCAAAAAAATCGATTATTATTGTAATTGTTATTGTTCATTGTATTGCTGCAGGCGTAATTCCTTATCTTGGTTGGCGTTATCAACCTTTATCAGTACATAAAGAAATTTCAATCACAGAAGATATTCATTTTAAAAGAAAATATCATTGCCCAGGAGAGGGGACAATTAGTAATCCATATATTATTGCTAATACTGAATATTCTACAAATATTTCTATTCGCAATATTAAATCTTCATTTATAATAAGAAATTGTAAAGCAAATAAAATTGAGATAGAAAATATACATAATAATTTCATTATCGATAATTCAATAGTTAATAAAATAATAATTGAAGAAACTTATAGATATGCTAAAATAATTAATAATACAACTTGTTTAATTTTAGATATTAGAGACAGCGATGATTTTATTATAATCAACAACAATTTAAGTAGAATTTTTATATCTAATGGTGAAAATTGGGAAATTAAAAATAATATAATAAAAAACAATTTGAATGATTTTCCGATATTTTACTGTTCAGGAATTAATAGTTTTGAAATATCAAAAAATTCTATTTTTAATTGCAAAAATGGTATTTATATGGAAATTGGAAATGAGATAGAGTTTTTTAATAATACAATAACAAATTGTTCATTTTTAGCCTGTGAATTTTTTTATGTTTTAAATTTAGAATTCAGTGGCAATAAGATTATTAATAATTTTCTTGGAGTGTATTTCAATTATGGATACGATGTAATAGTTGCATATAATAATTTTATGAATAACAGTAAATATGCATTATTTGATTATTCTCAAGGTATTATTGTATATTATAATAATTTCATTGATAATAATTTGGATGGATCACATTACTTATCTCCTTATTTATTTAATGGATATTATCTAGGATTTTCTCAAGCATATGGTTATCACTATTTCTATAATCCTGCAGCAAATATTGGCAATTACTGGTCTGATTGGAGTGATCCAGATGGTACTTATTTAATTGATCCAGCAAATTACACAGATCCCTATATCTTAACAGAACCAATTGATTTTAGCTAATTAAAATGAAAAATGACAAAAAAACAAGTACAATTAATAAAGGGAATTTGTTTATTATTAAACAAAAATCTGTGAAAACAATGAATTATTTCAATCCAAAAAAACTACATACTTCATTTGAAACAGATTTAACAAATGAAATCGATTTTTTACCAAGGAAATATACACTTACACATTCAGATAGAACTGGTGATATGTTTCTTACAATAGGCAAGAAATACGATAAAGAAAAAATCTCAAAGTTTTATGTTCGTTTCATGCGAGATGAAGTACTAGGGGAATGGAAAAAAATAGATTGGAATTATGAGCTTCATTTATATGTTTACATTAGTGGTGGATTAATTTTTGGTTGGGCAGGTATGAGAGATAAAATAATCAGAAATCATTTACCAATGGTTTATCGAGTAATAAGATATGGGGATAATGAATTATTCAAAAAAATACCACAATTAGATGATTGTCCTTTATATGTTCATTTCAAATCCAATAGAAAGCGGTATAATAAAATTGAAAGGATAGGATTAATGAAAAATTTCAAATAATAATTATATTGTATGAATGTAGCTTTTTAATTTTCCTAGAAGAATTTTCTTCTTTATTTAATACCTTCATTTTTTAATTTCTTGTATATGTTGTCTAACAACTTCAATCATCTCAGCTGAATGTGTTTTTTTGTTAGTTTCAAGGTCAATATAAGTTGAATTTTTCATTGTATCATTGATTAGAATAGAAGTTTCTCGAGCATGCATCTTATCCTTTTCCATACCAACAACAAAACTCCTTACGTCAATCATAGCATATTTATCAAGTATATCTTCCCAAGCATTAGCATAAGCAGTTGCTCTCCATTTTTTAGCATCAGCTTCTTCTAAAGCTCGTATGTATTTGGCTGCTTGTTCGGGATCCTCACTTTTGCGTTTACGTAACCACCATTTCCAAATCGGTTTTGTAGCATAAAATAAGAAATTAGGTACAAGATACATGTAAATTCTTGAGCCTTTAGGCATTTCTAATTTATGAACAGGCCCAACAAAATAGGTAAGAAAAGGAGAGAATTTTTTAAGAGCAAGTCCATGAGCAGAATTAATGGTTCCAAAAGAAGAAGTAAAAAGAATCATTTTCTTTTGATCTATTTTTAGTTCTTCTATTATTTCTTGAATATCAGATGAAAATCGATCAAAATCAAATCTAGCTTTTTTAACTACTTGACTGGAACCTTTCTCCCTTGTCTCAATATAAACAATATCAAAATCTTTCATAGCCTCAAGGAGAACTTCATCCCATCCAGGAATTACAGTATTCCAACCAGCAACAAGTACAAAAGTAAAACCATTATGATTTTCCTTAGGAGCTTTAGATGTAAAAATTCTGATTTTAGAGCCATCAGATACAGTAATATATCGTTCTTCAGCATAGTTTTCATATTCTGCTTTCAAGAATTTCTTGTAAGCTTCTTTTTCTGATAGAGACATAGTTTAAAGAAAGTGATTAATAATAATTAGATTTCTATTCAACTCAAAATAGTATCACCTAGATTTATCATTTTATTTAAATTCTTCAAGCAATTTTGTTCACTAATAAAGCAGTTATTTATTACATCATTGGAATAGTGAGAGGAATGACTACAAAACCAAAGGTAATTTGCTTTAGTGGATCAATAGCATCTGGTAAAACTAGTTTAATAGAAAAAATTACAGAAAAAATGGCTCAAGTAACTGTTATTCTATATGATGATTATGATCAGTTTACAGAATATCCTAAAAATATCAAAAAATGGGGTGAAGAAGGAGCTGATGCTAATTTAATAAAAAATCAAAGAATGTTATTAGATATAAAAAAAGTAATTGCTGGAGAATCAGTTGTAAATCCATTAACAGAAGAGAAAATAGAACCAGCTGATTATATACTGGTAGAAGATCCGATTGGGACTTTAAGAGAAGAATTTGCTCAATTATATGATTTTCTTATATTTATTGAAATACCAACTGACATTTCATTAGCTCGTTTAATTAAAAGAATGATTAATGAAGAAAATCAAAAAGAAGATAATCAGGCAGATTTCAATAAATTAACAAAAAGAATCTCGAATTTTCTTGATATTTATATTGATTTTCAAAGGGATTTATATCGCATTATTTGTGATAAAGTGAAACTTAATGCTGATTTATTACTTGATGGTCAAAAAACTCTTGATGAACTAACAATTATAGTAATTGAGAAAATAAAATTATAGATTAACCAATAAGAAGAATTAGGAAAATCAATCTTTAATTATTGGAATGGAGTTGTATTAATTGAGATTCATTGATTTGAGCCATTCATTTGAAGATGGTATGCCTGGATATAAAATAAAAAATGAAAATGGAACATATACTATTTTTACCGCAAAAATCAAACCCTTTCTTACACATGAACAAACAAAACATAAATATCAAAATAAAGCTTCATTTGAAATAACAGAAATGAGTTTTCCAACATCGATTGGAACTTATTTAGATTCCCCTTATCATCGTTTTCCTGAAAAGAAGGATATTAGTCAAATCAATCTCGAGGAAGTAATACTGCCTGGAATTGTAATTCCAGTTCATAATAAAAATCCATTAAATTCAGTTGATTTGGAGGAAATTCAAGATTATATCTACAATAATAACATCATGGGAAAGGCTGTTTTATTTAATTTTAATTGGAATAAATTTTGGGGAACTGAACAATACTATAAATACCCTTACATTTCTGAAGATTTAATTGAGTATTTGATTGAGGAAAAAGTAAAACTTGTGGGAGTAGATACAATAAATATTGATAATCCAAATAATCTAATCAGACCTGCTCATACAATGTTTTTAGAAAGAGATATTCTTATAGTAGAAAACTTAACAAATCTAGACAAATTAATAGGAAGAAATTTTAGATTTTTTGCTGTGCCAATTAAAGGGAAAAAAGTAGCTGCAATGCCTGTAAGAGCATTTGCAGAAATATTGGAATCTTGAAAAAATTAACTAAAAATAAGAACAAATTTTTGATATTAATTGACTATAAAATATCATATAACTTTTGGATGTATTGATAATTGAAAATGGAAGATTTTCTTTCTAATCCCAAATGTGTTTCTAGATTTTATAGTAAATATAAAGGAAAAAATAATTGTCTTACTTGTAATCAAGGATGCTCACTTAAAGAAGGACAATTGGGTTTCTGTAAAACTAGAAAAGTAATCAATGGCAAATTAATCTCATTAAATTATGGAAATATTTCTTCAATATCATTAAATCCAATTGAAAAGAAACCA
>JAEOUJ010000400.1 GCA_016839405.1 Candidatus Gerdarchaeota archaeon
CAAAATAGTTCTATTGTTTAATGGATTGATGTGCATTTTCATTTCTTAAATTGAGTTTGGTTATTGTTATTTTATTATGAACATTGAAAGCATTTTGCCAGAGAAAATCTAGATAAAATGTTATTGCAGTTAGAATAAAAATTATTCCAAGAATAGACCAAAATAAAGCTGGTAATGTGAATCTGATGTTTTCTGAGGTTATAAATGTAATAATTGTTGGAACAAGTGCCAACAAGTGTGAGGTGATTAATGGTATCATATAAAATGCTGGATGAGGAATTTTTCTTGGGGCATTTTCATATTTCTGTCCCTTTAAATGATAATATAAACTAGCATATTTTTTATAATAAATCCACCATAGAATAGGAATAAAACCAAAACATATAGCTACTATGAAAATCATTAATGTTTGAGAAGTATTAACTCTTATTGGATCGCCTCGAGAATCATTCGGGTAATGTGAATGTTTATCCAAATCTTCTATGTTAATAAAGAGATAAATAAGGAAGAAAATTCCAACAGTAATTATCCCCAATAAAAACCAATAAACATATTTTCTTTCAGGAACAATCTCTAATTCTACAAATTGTTTCTCTTCTTCTTTTTCTGTTGTAAACATTTCTTCAATTTCGGGTGTTTTGAAAACATAAGATCCTTCTTGTTCACTTTCGATTGTATAGGGTTTTGTTGAATCTTTTTGAATTATTATTTCAGAATCATCTTCTAAATTATTTGATTTATAAGTTTTTATTTCTCCTTTTGAAGTTAATTCATAATCACAAAAAGGACATTTGATTAATGAATCATCAACAAATGAACCACATCTTTCACAAGAAGGCATTTTAATCACATTTTAAGTAAAACTAAATGCTACGATTTATTATTGCTTCTTAAGTTTTTACTTGAGCAATAAATTTAATTAAAAAATACTACTTCAAGATTTCTTGTTAGGTTTTCGAATAAATCTAATAAATCTCTTGATTTTTGATTCTTTATCTTTTTTATCATTAATTTTTAAAAATGCAATATAAATTTGTATGATAACAAAAGCAATTATTAGTAGAATAAAAATAGACAATCCAAAATTTCGCAATGATAATCTACGTGTAGGATAGCTTCTAGGATTTAATGGATCTGTGGAAGCAAAATATTCCTCAGCATCAGAAAAACCATCATTATCTGTATCTGCTTTATTTGGATCCGTTCCTATTGTAGGCTCCCAGTAATCGCTTAAACTATCCCTATCACGATCTAAGTTCCCACAAATCATTAGCCTTCTATAAAAGAAATCAAAATCATATGCTGCTTGTCCTAATGTAATTATTCTTTTATCAGATAATATAGCTATATCATACAATTTGCTCATATAAAATTCATAAAATCCTCGATTCCATATTTCAGCTCCTTCAGAGTCTATGTTGCCTAAAAATGCTATATCATTACCATTAATTTCTGATTCCATGTAGCCACATATTATTAATTCATAAAAATCTGAATAATCAACGCTAGTAATTACTTCATTTCGTAATTTTTTACCATAGGTTTTTTCTGTAATTTCTTCATTTGTTAAATTAAAATACATAATATAATTATCTCTAAAACTAGTACTTGATTCTTCATAGCAATCTCCTACCAGTAGTAATTGATCTGAACCAATAAGCAATAAATCATTAATTTTAGGATATTTGTTTGATTCTGATGTATATGCCCAACTAGAATTTCCATCAAAATTGATTTTTTGTAATATAAATTGATAATTCAATTTTGTTTGTTCATATCTGTTATAGACTAGGAATATTTCATTTCTAATATCAGCATAATAAAGAAATGGATAACAATCATAAAAGCTATTAATATATCTATCAATCCAAAGTAATTTTTGATCTGTTGAATTTACACAAGCAAGAAAAATATCAGGAGTGTTGTATACTTGATATTCTTCAGTATGTATACCTGTTACAAATAGCAAATCATTAGTTTTTATTATAGAGTATCCTTCTTCTGATAATAAAGAAAAACCAAATGTCGTATTCCAAAGAATGTCTCCATTTGAAAGATTAAAATTAGAAATTAGGCAATCAGAATTAGCGCTCCAACTTGAAGATGTATCCCCTAAAAAGAATCCACTATTCTGATTTACATCAAGAATTATATCATTACCTCTATCTAGCAAATTGAAATCTAATATATTTATCCACTCTATATCATTACTAGAATTCAATTTTCCTAAAAGAATATCAGATTCTGAACCAAAATTATAACTTATAGTACCGATAAAGAAACAATTATTTTGTGAATCATTAACTAAAGATGTGCTTTTAATAATCATTCCTTCTCTCAAAGTATTTACAATACCAAGTAAATTACTATATGATTGTGGTAGGTTTAAAATTGAATTGTTAAAAGAAATGTTGTCATCAATAATTTCTGTTGGAGATGCCTTAATCATATAAAAAGTATTTAAAATTAATAAATTTGAAAAAATAAAAAGAATTATTAGACTTTTTTTGAAATCATCCTTTCTAAAAAATAATAATCTTTTCATTTAAGCTAAATCCTTTTGTTATTTTTGTTTATTTAATATTTAGATAAATATTCTTCCAACCCTCGCATTTATATATAAGTATGTTCAGTTTTTATACCTAGTAATGGGAATTTAATAACTATTACATTTAATATAATTTACTAATATTTGAATGTAAAAAAAACTCCTTAAGAAAATTTAGGATTGGACACTATGAGCGGACCGGATAAAAAGAAACTAGATAAAATGATCTGGCAGCTTAGAGAAGGATGGGGTGAAAGCATTCGCATAGAAGCAGCAAGAGATCTAGGGTGGATTGGAACAGATGCTGCTGATGAAGCAGTACCTGAATTAATGAAGGCACTTTTGGAAGATAAAAGTGAAAATGTTAGAGTTGAAGCTGCATTAGCTCTTCAATGGATTGGAACCAAAGCACAAGAAGCGGTTCCAGCATTAGTTCAAGCTTTAAATGAAGATCAAAGTGAAAAAGTCCGTGAAAGAGCAGCACTTGTTTTACAAGGTATGGAAAAAAATAATGGAAATGCTGTGAAAGCATTATTTGATGCTAGTAAAAATGATAAAAGCAATCAGGTAAGAGAAGCAGCAGTAAAAACATTAGAAAAGCTAGCTGTGAAATTTGAATATAAATCAACTAGTGAATTACTAAAATCAAATAAAATCGGTTCATCAAAATAAATTTATGTTAACTATTTTGATATTTATTTTAAATTCATCTTGAATTGAACAAAATAATTTAAACAGCTATTTTATTATTCTAATTTATGTCAAAAGTTAACAAAATAAAAGAAGAGAAATTAATTACAGCAAATGATTTATTTTCTTTAAAACAAATTACTGAAGTTTCAATTAGACCTTATTCAGATGATATTTATTTTGTAATAAATCAAGCCAATAAAGAAGATAATGGCTATAGAAATGCAATATGGCGATTTAAAGAAAATGAAACTAAACAATTTACTCAAGGATTGCCAAGTGATGGTTCAATGAAATGGTCTCCGGATGGTAAGACTTTAGCTTTTATATCTGTAAGAACTGTTTTGAAAAAAACCCCTAATGGAAAGTCAAAGGAACCTCCAAAACCTCAAATTTATTTGATACCTCATAATGGAGGTGAAGCGATTCAACTTACAAAAATGGATAATGGTGTAATGCCTAACTTTGAATGGAGTTTAGATGGTTCAAAAATCATTTTCATATCACGAATGAATGAAGATGAATTAAAAGCTCCAACACCAGAAGAAATGAAAGAAATGGATCCTGATGATGTCACTTTATTAAAAATAAACACAAAAAAACAAGAAGAAAAGAAAATCGAACCACGAATTATCACTAGAGATGTTTACCGATCAGGAACATCATTTTTTGATGACAGAAAGGGGCAAATTCATGTAATTGATATTAAAACAAAGAAGATTGAACGCTGGACAAATAGTAAAGAGGATGATTATACATTTGCTTTTCTTGCTCCTGACAATAGCTTTGCATTTACTTCTAGAAAGAAGCCTGGAGAAAGTGATGATAGTCGATTATGGGAATTCATTAAAATTACTCCTGAAGGAGAAGTTGAAATATTAGTAGAAAATCATTATGGTTGGGGTGCATTTTTTAGACCATCACCAGATGGAAATTTCTTAGTTTCAATTGCTGGAAATGAAAAATTAGGAACAATGGCACAATCGGCATTATGTATAGATAATCTCAAAACAAGAGAACGTAAAATAATTGCTGATGAAATAGATAGAGAGAAATTTTCACCTAAATGGACAAAAGATGGAAAGTATCTTTATTTTATGATTTTAAATGAAGCAAAAGCTGAAATTTACCGATTAAAAATTGAAACATGGAAGATTAAAAAAATCATTAGTGGAGATAAAGTAATAGCTGATTATGAAATTTCAGATGATAATAAAATAATAGCTTATCATGCATTTTATGTAAATGATCCATCACAATTATACAAATTTGATTTGACAACTAAAGAAGATCATCTTATATATGAACCAAATAAAGAGTTTCTATCAAAGAAAAAGTTAGGAAAAACAGAAGAAATTTGGTACGATGGTTATAATAATGATTTCAAAATACAAGGATGGATTTTAACTCCACATAATTTTGATCCAAAGAAGAAATATCCTTTAGCTTTGAACATGCATGGTGGACCTCATGTTATGTGGAGTAAACATCAAAGTATTCCTATGTTTCATGAATTCCAACTTTTAGCTGCTGAAGGCTATGTTGTTTTTTATTGCAATCCAAGAGGAAGCAATGGTTATGGACAAGAATTTTACAAGGCAATTGAGAAATCTTGGGGTGATAAAGATTCCATTGATATTCTCAATGGTGTTGATTTGGTTGTAAAACGTGGATTCATTGATGTCGATAGAATGGCTATAACAGGTGGTTCGTATGCAGGATTTATGACTGCATGGATAATAGGTCATGATACTCGATTTGCTGCTGCAGTAGCACAAAGAGGTGTTTATCATATATCCAGTTTTTGGGCTACAACTGATTGGGCTCGAATCTTAATTGACGATGAATTTGGCACTATACCTACAAAGGATCATAAATTCCTTTGGGAGCGATCTCCAGCAGCTTATGCAAAGAATATGAAAACACCATTAAGAATAATTCATAGTGAAATTGATTATCGTGCACCTATACCAGATGCAGAAATGCTTTACTTAGCAATTAAACGAGAAGCTCCAGATCTTGATGTTGAATTTCTACGATATCCTGGTGAAGGTCATGAACTATCTCGATCAGGACAACCAAATAGACGAATTGATCGTCTTCATAAAATCGTTGAATGGTTTGATAAGTATTGTCAACCTGATAAAATTAAGAAGCAAGAAGAAAAAGCTGAGAAAATAAAGGAGCTAAAAAAAGATTACAAGCAAAAAATGCAAAATGAAATAAAGAAATTAGAAGGTTAAAATTCCTTCTTTATTTCTTGCCTTTTGGCTCCAATTTTTTGTATCCTTGCATTTCTCTTATGAAATCCCAATTATCATTTACTTTTCTAATAATATCATCTGAGATTACATGTACGCCTGGTTTATAATCTGCTTGTGATTTCACATATTTAGCAAATTTATCTTTATATTCATCAAAACCATCGATTTTAAGATCAGTATAAATTCGCTTAAGATGTGGCATTGGATCTTTAATGAAGTCTTCATATTTGATGTCAATGATTCTATCTTCAGGAATTAATTTGCGAGTTTCGCTGAATTTTTCATACATTTCTCTATAATTATCAATTATCCCTTGTTGTAAATCTTCATCCTTCCATGTTTGAACAGCATAAATTGCGAATACTTCTCTAAAAAATCTTAGAGTCGAAGCGTATAAAGTATATGGATCTCTATAAGTATGTACAAATTTAGCATTAGGATACATATCAAGAATTAATTTTATTTTGTATGTTATTGCTGGATTCTTAAGTATAAGCATTTTACCTTGATATTTAAGAGTTAATTTCTTAACAAAAAACTCATAGACTTTTCTCCACTTCTTTACATCTTTTTCTTTATAATGATCAGCTATAGCATTATATTTTGAAAAGTGTTTAAATTTTTTAGGAAAGATAAAACCATTATAAAAACCATATTTACTCATTGCACCTATTGCATATTCCTCTTCTGTTGGTTCATCGCTACCCATTACAACATCATCCATAGGTCTAGTTTCTGGTAATGAAGCATCAATTAATTTCTTAGTAAATCCATGGAATGTTAAAAAGTAATGTGGAACATAACCTTCTAGATTAGAACAGTATCCTTTACCTTTATCATAAGCTAATAATGTCATTAGGTATGTAGTTCCGGTTCTATAATGTCCAATGACAAAGAGTGGATCAGTTTTAATTTTAGTTTTTTTAACTTTTCTTGTAACAGCTAACCATTCTATAAATCTTAAAGGCCAAGTTATTAAGCATAATGTATAAGCATAGATAAAACGCAACCAATATTTCGGATGAACACAAAATCTACCTATCCATAATAAACGCCAGATATTTAAAAGTGTCATACCACCAAGTGGTTCTTCTTTTACAATTAAATGAGTTCGATCTTTCTTCTTTTTTTCTTTTTTAACTTTCTTCTGTTTCGTCATAGATGAATCCACCTATCGCAAGGAAAAATGGCTTGCCAAACCAATGTTTTTGTGCATTTTGTCAGTTAATAATTTTACTCTCGCAAAAAGAAATTGAGTAATGGTATTTTTATGCCATTAAATCAGAGTTTTTTATAACCAAATCGTTTGAAAATATGGTCACAATTTTCATTTACAAGTTTGATAAAATCATCTGAGAATTCATATTCCATTGGTTTGTAATCTTTTTGGCTTTCTATAAAATCAATGTATTTTTGTTTATTTTCATCAAAACCTTTGATATTAAGATCTTTGTATATTTGCTCAAGGATTTTCATTGGTTCTTTAATGAAATCTTCGTATTTTATATCAATCCAATTTTCTTTAGGTATGCCTTCGATTTTTTGCTCCCAATTAATGTAAAGTTCATTATAAATATCAAGAACATTTTTCTTCACATCTTCTTCATTCCACGTTTGGAGTGAAAATATACCAAAAGTATCTAGATGAAATCTTAATGATGAAGCATATACTTCGTATGGATTTCGATAAAGATGAATATATTTTGCATTTGGATACATTTCCTTTAAATATTGAACTCTATAGGTGTTTGCTGGATTCTTGAGAACCATTATTTTACCTTTGTTTTTATAAGCAACTTTTTTAATAAAGTGAGTATACCTGCGCTTCCATCTTTCCAAATCTTTTGGTTTTGCTTTCTCAAAAGACTTGTAGCTTGCATATGTTTTGAAATTTCTTGGAAAGATCATACTATGAAAGAAACCATATTTATCTATTGCACCTAGAGAGTGCTCCTCTTCACCTGGTAAATCAGCATTGATTTTTATTTCATCCATTGGTCTAGTCTCTGGTAGAGATATTTCTATTAGCTTTCGTGTAAATTTTGGAAATGCTAGGAAGAAATGTGGTGCATAAACTTCAATATTTGAAACTAATCCTTTACTTTTATCTTGAGCAAAGAGATAATGTAGAAATGTTGTTCCACTACGCCAATGACCAATAATAAAAATAGGATCTTCTTCTAAATGATATTTCTTTATTTTCCTTTTAAATCGTAATCTTTCAATTACTCGTAAAGGAAATGTTATTCCACTTAATGTCATCGAGTAAAACAATCTTAGCCAATATTTTGGATGTACCCTAAATTTATTCTGAAATAATAAACGCCAAATATTACTAGTAGATGCACCTCCTAATGGGCATCTATTGATAATCCAATGTTCCTTCATTTTTAATGAGCCTCAAATAAAATTGATTTTGCCAAACCTAAAAATTGATAGAAATAATATAATATAATGTTTTTGTCTCTATTATTATAAAATAAAAAAAGGAAAAAGAAAAATTCTAACTAGAATTAGGAATTATTTTTTCTTTTTCTAGGTAATTTAAAATTATCTTAACACTTTCATCAATAGTTTCATATTCAGTGTCGCATACTATTTCAGGAGTGGGTGGTTCTTCATAGGGGTGACTTACACCAGTGAAATTCTCAATTTCTCCAGCAAAAGCTTTTTCATATAATCCTTTAACATCTCTACGAGCACATTCTTCTACAGATGCCTTAACAAATACTTCAACAAATTTGGCACTTTCTTCATTAACTTCTTTTCGAGCATTATCTCGTACAGAAATATAAGGTGAAATAAAAGAAACTAAAGTTGCTACTCCATGCTTTGCAAGCAATCTTGTAACAAAAGTTATTCTTTCAATGTTTTTCTTTCGATCTTCTTCAGAAAAGCCTAAATCTCTTGTAAGTGATTTTCTTACAATATCACCATCTAATCTTTGAGCACGAAGACCTCTTTTTAACAATTCTTTCTCTAAATTTATTGCTAATGTTG
>JAEOUJ010000401.1 GCA_016839405.1 Candidatus Gerdarchaeota archaeon
GATTTTCAAACAAGAGATATATTCTTTCCTACCCAATCTTATAGGATGAAGATCAAACATAATGATTCCACTTGTTTCTTTAGCCAATTCCAATTGAGTAATCAAAGCTTTAGCCATTTGTTTATCATTTAATTTCATTTGGTCTATCATTAAATCATCAGATAATATATTTAAAGGAACACAAGAATATCATGATTCATTACCATTATCAAATTTATATTTGAAAATTTCAAATCTTTCTCGAAACTCAGGTTGATAGCCTATACCAATATCCCATTTAAAATTAAATTTCTCTAAAAGTTGTTTTGTGTCTTCTGTATAATTATTATAAGGTGCTCTAAATCCATTATAAGGTATATTTAATTCTTTGAATATCTTCGTTGCTAGTTTCAACTCTAGCTCCATTTGTTCTTTTGTTATATATTGATAACGAATGTGTTTATATCCATGAATTGCAATTTCATAGGGATAAGATTTAAGAAAATCAACATAATCTTGATGGGATTTTGCTATATATGCTACAAGTGGAAAAGTAAAACTAGAATCATATTCTTCTAAAACATTAAAGATACGTGTTAGTAATTTATGAAATGGTTGCAGATGATAGTTAAACATTCTAAATGTTTGTCTAAATACACTAGCTCCTCTTCTTTTGGATAAATGTTTAGCCCAGGAAGCTAATCTATTGAAACGAGCCACTGTATCACCTTATACTTTTATTGTTTATGTTCAATTCTCTCTATATTAATTTATTTTCTTGGAATCCAAGTTAATATTAATAATTGATAAGTAATTTCATCAAAAGTTTTAATTGTTGTATTAGTAAAAGAAGTATAAAGTGAGCTAAATTAGGTTGTTTTATAATGGGAAAATTAATCGGTCGGATATTACGAATGCTAGCTTGGATTGCACCAATCTACCAATTTAGAGCAAGTTTATGGAAAAGAAGTGGAGTAAAAGTTGGTAAAAGGGTGTATATTGGTAATTTAGTTTATTTTGATGGAGAGTATCCACATTTAATTACACTTGAAGATGATGTTAGTATTGGTCCTAGTGCATTAATTTTAGCCCATTCCGGAGGTAGCCCTTATCATAGCCAAACCAAGATTTTCAAGCAACCACCAAAAAATGTTTTAATAAAACGTGGTGCTTGGATAGGTTCTGGAGCGATTATTCTTCCAGGAGTAACAATTGGTATTGGTTCAATTGTTGCAGCTGGAGCAGTTGTTAGTAAAGATATACCAAATTTTAGTGTTGCAGCTGGCAATCCAGCGAGAGTAATATCCAAATTACCAAAACCAGGTGAAAAAAATGAAACTTGATAAAATACATCATGTTGGTATTGCTGTACCTTCAATTGAAAAAGCAATGAAATTTCACATAGAAGTACTTGGAATGAAACAGATTAGCGAAGTTGTTCATGATGAATTACAGGATGTAAAAGTTGTATTATTAAGTCCAAATGAAAATATAAATGAAAATTCTACTTTAGTGGAATTAGTGGAATCAGTTGGCTCTTCATCAGTAAACCAAATACTAAAACAGAGAAATCATCTTTATCATTATTGTGTTGAAGTTGAATCAATAAATGAAACATTAGAAGAAGCAAGGAAAAATCATTGTGTAATTGCTTTAAAACCAACACCAGCTAAATTATTTAATGGGCGTAAAATTGCATTTGTTTGGACACCAACTCAATATCTTCTAGAGTTTTTAGAGAAAGAGCAATATTAAGTATAAAAAAATCGATAGTATTTCTATGACCAAAATGACTATTGAAGAAATACATGCAAAATCAATCATAAGGCAAGGTGGACCTTCAATCTTTTCTTGGGCGGAAGTGTATTTGAATCCATATCAAGGATGCTATCATGATTGTGTTTATTGTGATGGAAAAAGTGAGTATTATCATATGCACGATGATTTTGGTCAGTTAATTAAATTAAAAGTTAATGCACCACAACTGTTAGTTAAATTTCTAAAAGACAAGGGATTTTTTCCAATACATAAAAAAGAGCAATTAGCTATATATGATTTCTTTCCTTCATTAAAAGACTCGGAAGGATCAAAATTAGGCAAATGGATTATTACACCAGGAGGAGGTGTATGTGATGTTTACCAGCCAGCAGAAAAGACTGCTAAATTGACTAGAAAAATACTTGAGATACTTTATGACTACCAATTTCCTATCTGGATTCTAACAAAAAACGATTTGGTCATACGAGATATTGATATTCTCAAAAAAATTAATGAGGAAACTTATGCATGCGTAAATTTCACAATAACCTTAAATGATGAAGAAACTCAAAAGGTCTTTGAACCTCGGGCAAGTACAACTGCAGAACGTTTTGAAGCTATTCGTAAACTTCGAAAAGAAGGAATTCATTCTGGTATTTATTGCTATCCTGCTTTGCCATTTATAGGTGATACCGACGAAAATATTCATGCTATTTATAAACGTGCCAAAGATGTTGGAGCTGAATTCATTTTTGCCAATGGATTAACATTGAAACCTGGAAGAAGTAAAGATGAATTCATGCAAACATTGAAGCAATATAATCCTGAGTATTATCAAAAGTATGAACTACTTTATGGAAATAATAACAAATATGGAAATTTAGATATTCAACAATTCAAGAACTTCAAATTAAAATGGCCATTTATTACAGGTTATAAATATGGTTTTGATCTAGGCATTGATTACTGTGCGAAAAGATACGTACCAGAAGGACGAATAGCTACAAATATACAATTATCAGAAATACTACGTAGAATTGTTTATCTTAAAACCAATATTATAGGAACAAAGCAATTTGAGATTAATTCATTTAATAAAGCTGCAAGTTTAGTTGAAAAATCGAAAAGGGATTTTGGGGTATTAAAAGAAGAAGATTATGAAAGTATACCTGTATCCAATCTTGTAAGAAATGTAATTATAGAATTCATTGAGAAAAGGGAAAGTAAATATCTTAAGAAATTAGAAAAAGAAGCTTATGATCAAATTATTTCCAAATATTATTGTTAAAAGGAGTTATATAAGTGAATATTAAAAAAGACATTACAGAATTAATTGGTAATACTCCACTTGTAAGGCTTGGAAGGCTATTTCCAAAATCAGATGTTTTAGGAAAATGCGAATTTCTAAATCCTATGAGTGTAAAAGATCGCCCTATTTTACAGATTTTTATGGACGCAGAAAGAGAAGGAAAATTAAGCACAGGAGATACCGTAATTGAATGTACAAGTGGTAACACAGGTATTGCTGTAGCATATATATCAGCTATCCGTGGTTACAAAGCTATTCTTGTTATGTCTGAAATTCAAAGTATCGAACGAAGACAAATTCTTAGAGCTCTTGGGGCTGAGTTAATTTTAACTCCTGCAAAACTTGGAACAGAAGGCTCTAGAGCAAAATTAAAGGAAATATTAAATGAAAACCCTAATTATTTTTATGTTGGGCAGCATGTAAATCCTTCAAATCCAAAAGCTCATTATTTAAATACAGGACCAGAAATATGGAATGATACAAATGGTGAAATTGATATTTTGATTGCTGGTTTAGGAACAGGTGGGACTATATGTGGAGCTGGTAAGTATCTAAAAGAAAAGAAAGCATCTATCCAATTAATCGCAGTGGAACCTTATGAATCACCTTACATTTCACAAGGTATTTTTCACCCGCATAGAATGATGGGAACTGCTCCAGGTTTTATTCCAAAAACACTTGATAAATCAGTTATAAATGAAATAATTTTAGTCAAAGAACAAGATGCTTTTGCTATGTGCCAAAAAATAGCTAAAAAAGAAGGAATGCTTGTCGGAATAAGTTCTGGTGCGACATGTAAAGCAGCAGAATTGATTACACAACGTTCTGAAAATAAAGAGAAACAAATTGTAGTGATTCTAGCTGATACAGGAGAACGATACCTTAGTGTTGATGGATTATTCTAATAAAAAATTACAATTACAATGAACTTGATTTATAATTATAATTTTTAAACCACCATTTGGGTAATTTGGATACAAATATTATTACATATATAATGAAGAGAAAAAAGGAAAAAGAGACATATAATCTCTAATTCTATTTACTAGCATGATTTTCAATTGTATGATTCTCTATTGCATGATTCAAGTTATTTACGTAATCGAATTGACTGTTATATAGCTCAGCGTAGAAACCATTTTTAGCCATTAATTCTTCATGAGTTCCTTGTTCGATTATATCACCATCATTGATCACTAAAATAAGATCAGCATTTCGAATTGTAGATAATCGATGTGCAATGACAAAACTTGTCCTATTTTTCATCAAATTATCCATAGCATTTTGAATTAAAAGCTCTGTTCGAGTATCAACAGAACTTGTTGCTTCATCTAGGATTAAGATTTCTGGATCTGCTAATACTGCTCTTGCAATTGTTAACAATTGTTTCTGCCCTTGGGAAATATTGGTAATTTCTTCATTAATCTCCATATTATACCCATCTGGCAAAGTATGCACAAAACTATCTACATGTGCTGCTTTTGCTGCAGCAATTACTTCTTTATCAGATGCATTTAATCGTCCATAGCGTATGTTTTCCATTATGGTGTCATTAAAGAGCCATGTATCCTGTAAAACCATACCAAAATTATCACGCAAATCTTTTCGTTTTAAATCTCGAATGTCAACCCCTTCTATTAAAATAGCTCCATCATTGACATCATAAAAGCGCATTAGTAATTTTACCATAGTAGTTTTACCAGCACCAGTTGGACCAACTAAAGCTATTTTTTGACCTGGTTTAGCAATTGCAGAAAAATTGTGTATAATTGTTTTTTCTGGACTATAACCAAATTTAACATTTTTAAATTCTACAAGACCTTTTACTTCCTCCAATTCGATTGGTTCAGATGAATCAATAACTTCCTCAGATTCACCTAGGAATTCAAACACACGCTCTGATGCAGCAGCAGTTTGTTGTAGAACATTTGATGCATTAGCAACTTGACCTAAAGGCTGTGTAAATGAACGTACATATTGAATAAAAGCCTGGATATCTCCTACACTAATTGTATTCTTACTAGTCAAATATCCACCAAAAATTGCTACAGCTACATATCCTAAATTGCCAATAAAAGTCATCATAGGCATCATTAAACCTGAAAAGAATTGAGATTTCCAAGCGGATTTATGAAGTGTATTGTTGTATTCACTAAAAGTTTCAAGACTCTTTTCTTCACCATTGAATGCTTTCACAACTGTATGATTTCCAAACATTTCCTCTACATGTCCATTTACATGTCCTAAATATTCTTGTTGTTGGTTGAAGTGTTTTTGCGATCTTTTTACAATTAGAATTACCAACATGCCTGACAATGGGATTACTCCTAAAATTACCAAAGTCATTTGCCAGCTAATAGTGAACATCATAATTGTAACACCAATTAAAGTTACAATTGATCTTATTATTTGTGTTAGACTATTGCTTAAAGTTTGGTTGATTGTATCTACATCATTAGTTAAACGTGATAGAACTTCACCATGTGTAACTTTGTCATAATATTTGAGTTCCATGTTATTCATCTTAACAGAAATATCTCGCCGTAATCTGTAAGCTATATCAGCAGAAACTCTTGACATTATCCATCCTTGAATATATGACAGTAATGCAGATCCTGCATAAAGGCCTAAAGTAATCAATATTATTCTTGCAATATAGGTAAAATCAACTGAACCAATTCCTTGTATTTTTGCCATTAATCCTTCAAATAACTCAGTTGTAGCCCTTCCAAGGATTTTTGGCCCAATTATATTAGCGGCAGTTGAAGCAGCTGCTATCAAAATTGAAAATATTATAATTGTTCTATACTTTCCAATATATTTGAGAAGTTTTTTCATTGTCCCTTTGAAATCTTTAGGTTTATCTCCTCTTCTCATGGCATGCATTGGACCACGGGGTCCAGGACCACGTTGGGGACGTCTTTCTCTTATTGCCATTAGAATCCCTCCAATTCTAGTTGTGATATAGCAATTTCTTTGTATATATCACATGTTTCCATTAATTCATCATGGGTACCACAACCCACGATTTTTCCATTGTCTATTACAAGAATTTGTTCAGCATCTTTTATGGTTGAAACTCTTTGAGTTACCATTAACACTGTACTATCACCAGTCTTTTCTTTCAAGGCTTTACGAAGAGCAGCATCAGTTTTAAAATCCAAATTAGTAACAATATCATCGAAGATGTAAATTGGGGGTTTTTTGACCAATGCTCGTGCAATTGTAAGACGTTGTTTTTGCCCTCCAGAAACATTCATACCACCTTGAGCAACCTCACTTGCTAAACCACCTGGTTTCTCTTTAACAAATTCTGTTGCTTGAGCAATATCTAACGCAAACGTAATTGCTTCATCAGTTGCATTCTCATCTGCAAAAAGCAAATTACTCTCTATGGTTCCAGAAAATAATGAACTTTTTTGCGGAACATAACCAATTTTATCTCTTAAATCATGTTGGGTTACGTCTTTAATATTCAGGCCATCAATACGTATAGAACCTGAAGTCACATCATAGAATCTTGGGATCAGATTAATGATAGTTGATTTACCAGATCCAGTGGAACCAATTATACCAGTCATTTGGCCTGGTTTTGCTGTAAAACTTATCTCTTGCAGAACATGTTTCTTAGCTCCAGGATATTTAAAAGAAACATTCCGAAATTCGATTAATCCTTTGAAAGAGTCAGGAAATATTTTGGGAGTCTCAGGATCTTTGATAGTTGGTTCGGTTTTCAATACTTCATTAACTCGCCTAGCTGATACTGCTGCTCTAGGCAATACGATGAACATCATCGTCATCATGAGAAATGCAAATACAATTTGCATAGCATATTGCATAAATGCCATCATGTCTCCAACTTGCATAAATCCTTCGTCAATTTGATGAGCTCCAACCCAAATTATACTAAGTGTTAAACCATTCAAAATAAGCATCATGAATGGCATCATTATAACCATTAACCTATTAAGAAACAAAACAACTGAGGTTAAATCATTATTAGCTTTATCAAAACGATTCTCTTCATAATTTTCACGATTGAATGCTCGAATTACTAACATACCTATTAGATTTTCACGTGCTATTAGATTTATTCTATCTGTTAATTTCTGCATTCGAGTGAATTTTGGTATAGCTATTACTAATACAATTAATATAAGTACAAGTAATACAAGGACTGCTACTCCAATGAGCCACCACATTGATGCATTTTTATTTAAAGCTCGAATTATACCACCAACACCAATAATTGGTGCATAGAATACCATTCGAATTATCATAAAGACAACTAATTGAATCTGAGTTATATCATTTGTAGATCGAGTGATAAGCGATGCTGTAGAAAAATTGTCAAATTCAGCACCTGAGAAATTTTCCACTTTTTCGAACAAATCATACCGAATATCTCGAGCCATTCCTGCAGCTGTTCTAGAAGCTAGAAAACCTACAACAATAGTGCAAAGTACTGACAACAATGTCATCAAAAGCATCAATCCACCAGTTCTCAGAATAAACATCCTTTGAATTCTATCAGTATCTACACCTATAACATTATATTCCATCCTTACTGCAAGAATTGAAACTTGTTGTAACATTATCTCTCCGAGAACTTCATAGTAACTAGTAATGTAGTTAGAGATTAATGTTAGATTCTGAGTGGGGAGCATACTAAGATAATCAAAAAATACTGATTCTGGTGGTAATGTTGTTACATTAAAACCAAGATATTCAAGGATAAAAGTTGCATTTTCAGGATTAGCAAATATTTGTTCAAGAGTAAAGACAGTTACATAAGGCTTTACCATTAATTCATCCATTTCTTTTAAAACTGATCGTTTAACTTTATTTAACACATAAATGGATTCATTTTCAAGTATAGGATAATCATCTATATATTCATCATAATTTGACGAATTTTCATCTACAGGAGTATAATTATCAAGTATATATGATTGATTTTGCTCATTCATAAAAATAAAAGTTCTATTTAATTCTCTTTGTCTTATAGCAATGGGTACAGCAAATTCTACACCCTCTTGTTGTATGCCTGTATCTACTATATCTGATAGATAATCAGGAAGCGCAAGATCTAAATTTGCTTGACCAAATAATATACCAATTGATAAGAAAACCAGTAATAGATATGGTTTTGAATATTTTAATATAGACATTATTGATTTTACTCCTAAATTTAAGATGTTCATTCGTTCATTTTTCTTCTGTTTTAAATGGAACATTATATTTTTCAGCGATTTTTTTGAGTGAGATAAAAGTATCCTCTATCACTGCTTGTGCTTCCTTTGAGGCATCTTTAACTAATAACATAGTCAATTGAGAGATTCGCTTCATATTTTCAAAAATATGGTGAATACTCTCTTGAATTGCTTTTGATTCTTCTATATTTTCAATTTCACCAATCATTTGGACAAATGAAAAAAATTGCGAAAAATTTTCTTTCATATGTTCTTTCATCATGCATTGAGTTTCATCAATAAATTGTTTGCCGTAATCTGTTAGCGAATATATTTTCTGAGCACGACCTTTCTCGATTCTTTCCTCTGCAACAATAATATTTTCATTCTCCATGGATTTTAATGAATTATATACTGCTGTTTGGCTTGGTTTCCAACCAAATTTCTCCTCTATTGATGATGCTAAAGCATAACCATGTAGAGGGCCCTCTGTTACAATTTGCATAAGTATTAAAGAATCAAGGATTTTCGTTGGTGAAAAAATTGGAAACATAAGTAATATGAAAAAAATATTATATAAAAAAATTGTGATATATCAAATATATCATATTATTTGAATTTATTACTAATAAAGAAAAAATGAGAAAGGGTATTTAACTTATCTCATTAATTCTAAATAATATTCATTTGGTTTATAAGTGGTAGGCCATTCAGGTTCATTATCAAGAATTTCTTCAATTTGGCTCAAAACATCATTCGATAAAGTAATATCAGAAGCTTTTACATTCTCAATAACTTGTTCAGGTTTGGTTGCGCCAATAATTGCAGAAGAAATTTCTTTTTTCCGTAAAATCCATGCTAATGCTAATTGACTCATTGTTAATTCCAATGATTTTGCTAATTTACCTAATTTCTTGATTTTTACAAGATTTTCCTCAGTTAATCGTTTTTTAATCGATTCAGAAGTTTCTCCTCTGCTTCCTTTTGGAATTCCGTCATTATATTTACCAGTTAATAATCCTTGAGCTAGAGGGGACCATACAGTGAAGCCCATTCCATGTGTTTTAGCAACCGGCATAATTTCCAACTCTATATGTCTAAAAAGCATATTATACATTGGTTGCTCAACGATTGGTTTGTGTGCTCTCAATTCCTTTGCTACTGCATTTGCTCTTTCCAATTGAGCGGCTGTCCATACAGAAGTTCCCCAATATAGAACTTTACCAGAACGAATTAAATCATCAAGAACCTCTACTGTTTCTTTCAAAGGTGTCATATAATCGTATCTATGCATATAGTATATATCAATATAATCGAGATTCAATCGTTCTAACGTTCCCTCTATTGCATTTGTAATATTCTTTCTTGAAAGACCCCAGCGATTAATATTCTCACTCATAGGCCAAAATACTTTACTTGAAATTACTAAATTTTTTCTATCAATGGTTTCTTCCTTTAACCATTCAGCTATGACTTTTTCTGCTCCCCCTTTTGCATAAATTTCTGCTGAATCTATGAAATTAATTCCGTGTTCAACAGCTGTTGTCATACATTTTTTAGCTATTTCAGCTTCTACAGTTCCTCCATATGTTAACCAAGATCCAAGTGATATTTCACTTATCTTTAATCCACTTTTACCAACTTTTCTATATTTCAATTCTTAAACCTCAAATTAAATTGTTATAGTCACTTTCTCTATTTATTTATTAAATTCCACGTGTTAAAAAAGAAAGAAACATAGATTTGTTGAATTATTTTATTATGTCTTTGATGAATTTAGCAATTTTTTCTAATAAAATTGTTTATTTCTAAAACATAGTTTTTGATTTATTGCTACTTTATCGTTTACAAAAAATATAGTTATTAAACAGATGCTAAAATCAACTTACTTGAGGCAGATATTCCTCATTTTCTAATGATAAGACATCCTTAAAAAAATTATTTAACAATATTGCAATAACGAACATTTTATAAATCTGGAGGGATAATTGATAAAAGGAGATAGTCAGATGAAGATTCTATATGGCATAAATGCAAATGGTCAAGGGCACATTAATCGCTCGAGAGTCTTCATCAACCAATTAATAAAAGATGGTCATGAA
>JAEOUJ010000058.1 GCA_016839405.1 Candidatus Gerdarchaeota archaeon
ATAAACGTCTTTTTGATGTTATAAACAAAATAATAGATCAATTGAATTTTTATAGAGATATTCGAATTGAATATGATAAAAAAGTTGACAAATTGGAATCAAAAGCAATCGATTAGAATTTTTATAATTTTCCATTTAAAAATTCCCAATCTCTTTCTTGAATTGTTCGTTTATTCTGTAATTCCATTAACTCTATAGACCATTTACAGAAATTATCTATTTCTTTACGTAATTTCTCCTCAAAATAATCAATGATTTTATCTTTTAATTCATTAGCAATATTTAGTCCATTAGTTTTTTCTTTAATGTAATCTAGAATTGGTCCTCTAGAGACTAATTTTAATTCCGACATAGGCATACCACTTCTTGTTTTATGATATTCTATATTATTAATGAAAACTTTTTGCTTGATAAATAAAAAAGAAGGAAATTATTCAATAGTATTTATTGAATTATTCTTTTAAAGATTCTCCTTCTTCAATTAGTTGCCTTGATGGTTTAACGAATCCTATAATAAGTAAACCAAAACCCATTATTATGCCAACAACTAACATAGCATAACCATATGCCTTGAATTCTGTTACAGCTTCATATGCTCTTTTTCCTATGAAATGATATAGAAGAAAAGTTGCTGTCCACATTAATGGTCCTAGAGATGCAGATACTTTGCCGCTTAATTTTGAGAATCCGAAATATTCACCGAATTTTTCTTTTGGTGCTAATTCAGTAACCATTGCACGTTGAGCCACCCATGTTCCACCAAGTGCTGGTCCAGCTATTAATCCCATCAATATAACAGCTACAAACTGCAAATTAAAGCCAATATCTATTGGAGCTGCAAAGAAGATTAGTAATAAACCTATGATTATTGCAATAGCCCAAAGTCCTCCTACTACAAAGAATGCGATTTTACCGCCCCATTTTGAAGCGATCATACCAATAAAATAGGTAAAAAGAACTGCTGATACAGTTGCAATAATAATAAATACATAACTAAAATTCTCGTCCATAAGCATTCCATCTCGTACGATCAGAAACATTTTTGCTACAATAATATTAGCTACATCAACAACTAGGAAGTATCCAAGGATAAATTTGAACATCTCTTTATGTTTTCTTATATCCTTAAAGGTTTGTCCTACCTGTCTAAATGAGTTTCCTAATAATTTCCCAAATGGTGGCATTTTACCTTTTTTCTGGCGTTCTTTAACAAAAATAAATGGAATTGCACAAACTGCAAATAAAGCCATTGCTACAACAAAAATCCACCAATAATCATAGTAACCATATTTTATTACGCCACTTTCAGGCAAACTATTCGGAGCTCCTAAAAGTGTTTGCAAGGCTAAAAAGACACCCATTCCAATTAATGTACCTAAATATCCAAATGCTACACCAAAACCTCCAACTTTACCAACATCTTTGGGATTTGCTATAAATGCCAGCATTGAATCATAGAATGCCAAACTCCATTGATATGCTATATTAGCAAGAACATAAAAGAATAGAACTAATGCTAAACTATGAGAAACACCTAGCAAACTAGCAAAAAGAAGAATTACACCAGTTAGTACTAAGACAAATGGTTTTCTTTTTCCAGCATTATCACTTAAAGCACCCATTATGGGCATACCAATTGCCACAATTACCTGCATAGCAGCAAAAACGCCATTATAGATAGCATCTGCTCGAGAATAATCCAAACCTAGTTCAAGTTGTCCTATAATCAAGACATATTGATTAATAATTAAAGAAACAATTACCATTGAATAGATTGTATTAGCTAGATCATACATTGACCATTTAAATACATTCCAAAAAGAGGTTTTCGTTTCTATTTCTATCTCATCTTTTGAGGCTAGTTCCAGTTTTAACTCATTGTTATTTGGAACATTTTCTTCGAGTGACATGACATTATTGATATTATAAAAATTTAAAACTATTTTCCTTTTTTAACCCTTTTTATGTTAAGATTAAACCATCTTTCATTTTTATAATTCTATCACATAAAGAACCAATAAGCTCAGAATGTGTTACCAATACAAATGTTTGGCCAAAATCCTCATTTAATCTTCTGAATAATTTCATAATATCCTTAGATATAACACTTGATAAATCACCTGTTGGTTCGTCAGCTAAGATAATTTTAGGATTAGTAATTAATGAACGAGCAATAGCTACTCGCTGCCTTTGCCCCCCAGACATCTCATTGGGACGATTATATAATCTGCTCCCTAACCCTACCTCACGTAAGATTACTTTTGCTTTTTCTTGAGCAGAATGTGTTTTTTCACCCATTAATAATAATGGTAATGCAACATTTTCTACAGCTGTTAAAACATCAAATAGATTAAAGAATTGAAAAATGAAGCTCAAATTATTCTTACGGAATTCTGTGATTTCTTGATCGGTATAATTAGTGATTTCTTGATCTCCAATTACTACTTTCCCAGAAGTCGGTTTATCTAAACCACCTATCATATTTAGTAATGTTGTTTTACCACATCCTGATGGACCCATTATAGCTACAATCTCACCTTTTTTAATCTTAAGATTAACTCCTCGTAAAGCATGTACTTCTAAGGGTGTGCCTTGTGAGAAAATTTTTACTAAATCTTCTGTTATAAGTATTGATTTTGGCAACAAATCACCGTACTAATTGTTCTTATATTTATTTAAGATGGATTCAATTATTATTATAAGTTTATTATTCTTTTCTCAAAAGATAAGAATTGGTGCGGGGGGTGCGATTTGAACGCACGAACTCCTACGAGATAGGATCCTAAGTCCTACGCCTTTGACCTAGCTGGGCAACCCCCGCTAATGAGTTATTATCATCAGTCAAAAGCATTTACTTTAAAATCTTTTCTAATTTTGTCAAAAAAGTAATTAGATTACAATCCTATTAAACATACTATGGAAAATATCAAGAAAATAGTCATCCCCAAACATTTGTTTTCACAACTTATTGCTCATGCTGAAACTACAAAACCAAATGAGGCAGTTGCATTAATCGCAGGAAAGATTGAAGAGGAAATAGCATATGCTGAATTAGTTTTTACACCAGAAAATATTGATAATTCTACAGCTACATTTACTGTAGATCCGCTTGTTTTATTAAAAATTTATACTGAAGTAGAAAAATTAGAAAAACAGATCATAGCTATTTTCCATACACATCCAGCTTCTCCGAAACCCTCAAACACAGATCTTTCTTATATGGAGGTTAATCCCTATATTTGGTTAATTAGTTCTACACATAATCTAAATCAACCCAAAGGTTATTTTCTTTTAGGTGATAACACATTAAAAGAAGTACAAGTTGAAATCGTGAAAAACTAGAAAATAAAAAAGTTTAGAAAATTCAAGCTGATTTATACACTTGTGTATAAGCAGTCTTCTTATGAAAAGTTATTTCACCAGCAGCTTCTAATTCCTTAATAATACTTTTAGCTACATGCATTCTTACTTGATATCTCTGGCAAATTGCTGTTGGAGTAATTACTTTCTGTTTAGGAATTTCCTTTAGCATTTTTTCTTTCAAGTCGTTGTCAATTATAAGCGCTCTTTCAATAGACTCAAATTCCTTTACTCTGCCCCATTTGCCTTTGCGCTTATTGATTCTTTGTTGAAGTGCCATTTTATACACCACTAGTTTTTTGGAAGTGTAACAGCTATATAAATTCTTGCTTCAGCTTCTATATCTTTAAAATTTTGCGTTTTTATTAGAAA
>JAEOUJ010000402.1 GCA_016839405.1 Candidatus Gerdarchaeota archaeon
TCAATGAGCATTTTGATAACTCGTCCATAGCCCTCATCAATTTCCTCTACTATTTCACGATCAATCATATCATTTATTTTTTCTCTTATTATTCGACGAGATGCTGTTCCTCTTTCTTGCCTAACAGCTGCTGTTAATTGTGAAATATTTTTAGGTCCTTCTCTAGTTAGAACATCAACTATAACGCGTTCTATTGTATCTAAATTTATATCAGGGCGAAGTCTCATAATCCATTTTGAAGGAGAAAAAATAGTAGCTACATTAGTTACTTCTTGAAAAGTTCTAAGAATAGCTAATGTCATATTTAGTGACCCAGTAGCGTCTTTTAATTCAGGGCTCATATCTTCAATTTTCTTTTCAAGGGCTGAAATCCTATTTATTGTCTGATCGAGTTTGTCATTTAAGGCTTCTAAAGCATTAAAATTGACTGTTGTTGTTCCTTCTAACACTTCTTGACCTTCTTTCTTTTTTTCTTTCTTTTCAGACATTACTTGCCCTCGGTTCAATCATTCTTTAGGAGTTGTCTTCCTACTTACACTTTCACAGTATTTAATTACACTTTCATTATATAAACCTTTTATTTCATCTTATTATCCAATGAAAGAGTGATTATCTGGTTGATCAATAGTTTTTGTTTCAATTTTATTATTAGTTAGAGTTTCTTCATCAGTACGTTCTTTTCTAATTGCTTTATTTACTCTCCATAAACCTCTAATACTTCCATAGTTAACCAACATTGTCTTATAATTTTTAGCATGAATTTTTGCCATTTTTTTAGGTAAACCATATTTTCTAAGTTTTCTTTGGGTTTTGTTTTTGATATGAACTCTACGTATTGAAAGAATTATCATTCTTGGTAAAATTACAAAAAATAACAATATTAGAAACCAAATTATTTGAAAGAAAGATATGCAAATAAATTTACATATTCTTCTAAATTTACTTTTAGCCATATCTCAACCACGTACTTCCTAAATTAATTAATCGATAAAGGATAGAGATGAATATCTCTTGATTAATCTTTATCAGTTTTTACGTTAATATTCTTTAAAGCACTGCCAAGTAAATTGATTGATTCAGAATAGTTCATTACTAATTTTTCAACCATTTCGTCAGGCAATCCTTGTTCTTTCAAAGTTTTGTAAATTGCTGCTATTCCAAGAGCGTATTTTTCTGCTGATTCAGCATTATATAAAGCTGAAAATAATCCTCTAATTAATTCAGGCAGTTCTTTATTTACAATGGATAAAATTTCCTTAATATCCTCAACTGGGATTTCATCAGAATCCTTCTTAAAAGATATTTTTCTATTTTCTTCCGACACATTTTTCACCATATAGTTTTTTATCTAATTATATTATTGAATGGTCACTGTATAATAAAAAAACGGTATAAAGTGACCATTATTTTATTTTTGTATTTATTTTGAGTTTTCTAAACAAAAATCTTTTGTAATTTAAAATAATTGTATCATGATAATGGATTATAATATTTCGAGGTAATAAAATTGGCTGCAAATCTAATTCAATCAATTCCTAGTATTCTTGCAATAATTAGCTGTTTGGTGATTTTAATTCTATTATGTTTAAATTATCTAATAAACAGGTTTTTACCATCTTTGGTTCTTATACTATTTTTTATTGGCATTATGCTATGGTCTGTTACCAAATTAGTAAGCGTGTTACTTCCTGAAACGGCTAACACAACTTTTGTATTAATATGGAAAATTTCTTCTTTATCAATATTAATTGTCTCTCTTCTAATAATAACATATTTTAGAGATTTGCTTACATATTCTACGGTTTCAATTCCAGCAGTTATAATATCATTTTTGTCAGGTATAACATTGGCTACTTTATGGTTCGGAGGATTTGCATCGGTAAATTATAGTCCATTAGCTGGGTGGAATACTAGTTATGATAAAGGTGCAAATAATTACACATTTTATGTTATCCTCTTCTTATATTTGGCCATTGTTTATATTTTTATGTTTATTATGATGTTCCGAGGTTTAAAAAAAGCAACAGTAAAAAAACAAAGAGTACAAATTTCACTTATAATAACAGGCTTGGCTATTGCAGCCATTGGAGGTACAATTGTTAATTTTTTGTTAAATCTAATACCTTCTTTAGAGAATTTAGGTGATTTTGAATTGATCTTTGTTGTTATTGGATTTACTATTGTTGCAGGAGCTTATCTTCGATCACCAATTCAAATTTATTTTGCGCCAGTTTCTGCTTATCGTTTAATTGTAACAAATAATGATGGTATACCATTGTTATCACATGATTTTTGTGAGATGGATGAAGGAGCTTTTTCAATGGATTCAACTCTCTTAAGTGGTGCATTATCTGGTATTGTTAATATTCTTAAAGAAACATTAGCAAGTCAATCTACACCAAAATTAATTCATCTAGAGGATAGAGTATTACTTATTGAAAAATCTCCATCAGCTCTTCATGCTCTTATAGCTGATTCTGATTCCATTGCTTTGCGTTCTGCTCTAAAAGATTTTAGCAATGAATTTGAAAAAGAATTCAAAGAAGTATTAAAAAATTGGAGTGGATTAACAGATGAATTCAAAAATGCTTATAAATTTATTATAGAGGATTTTTCTTTTGTTTTAACAAGTGATATTGCTAAGCATAAAAAAAAGGACAATAATTGTTCAATTTAGATATTTGATAACATGATTTAATGAAAAATAGATATAATTGTAGTAAAATATATAACTAACAATTTAACGCAACATTAATAATGACAAAGTTGCTGTTTTGTCAAATTGACGAGTAAAAACAATCTATCCAAAAGATTTATAGAATGAAATGTCTCGTCGAGTAAAAAAGATAATAATATACAGATAGTTGTTTCCATAAAAAATAAGAGGAAATTAAATTTGACAACTGAATTCAAGAATTTCATGCATCTTGTTCGCATTTCCGGAACAGACATCAGAGGAGATAAGCATGTAATTAATGGGCTTACTATGATTAGAGGAATAGGTCCAAGAATGGCGGACATGGTCTTGAAAAAAGCAGAAATCCCTCCTAATACCTTTATAGGATTACTCACAGAAGATCAAGTAAAGAAGATTGATGAGATAATAAAGGATCCAACTAAATTTGGTATCCCAAATTGGTTTGTTAATCATATTAAAGAAAGAACTTCAGGTCAAGATATTCATATAACTGGATCAACATTGGCCTTATATGAGAGAAATGATGTAGATCGATTGAAAAAACTTAGAACTTATCGTGGAGTTAAACATGCAGTAGGACACAAAGTTCGAGGTCAAAGAACTAAAAGTACCGGTCGAGGTGGAAGATCATTAGGAGTCTCTCGTAAGAAATTGAAAACTAAATAGGTGAAATGAATGGGCGATCCAAAGAAAATAAGAAAGAAATATAAAACACCTCGTCAACCTTTTGCTAAAGATCGTATTGAACATGATTTACAAATTGTCGGAAAATACGGTTTAAGAAATATGAAAGAAGTCTGGAAACATTCCACATTATTAAGACACTTTCGAAGTAATGCACGTAAACTTTTAAGTCTTGATGATAAAGATCGAGTAGTTGGTGAAAAGGAATTATTAGGTAGATTGCTAAACATGGGACTTCTAGAACAAAAAGGAACTTTAGATGATGTTTTAAGTTTACAAATTGAAGATTTTCTTGAAAGACGATTACAAACAATCGTTCATAAGAAAGGAATGGCTACAACACCACATCATTCTCGTCAAATGATTGTTCATGGTCACATAAGCATAGATAATCAAATTGTAAATTCTCCAAGTTATTTTGTGAAACCAAATGAGGAAGCATTGATTAATTTTACAACAATATCACCATTCAGAAAAGAAAGTCATAAAGCTCTACCAGCTAATGTTTATAAATCTAAAAAATCTGAAGACCAAAAGAGGATAGATAAAAGACGTGGTGCTGGTTCAAAATCCAGACCAAAAAAGAGAGCTCCACCACCACCACCAAAAGGTGAAACTAAACCAAAAGCTCCTGTTAAAAAAGACGATAAGAGCCCTGAAGCAAAATTCAAAGGTGAAAAATTATGAGTAGTAAAGAAAAAAGAAAACGCATACTAAGAACAGGAATTGTTCATGTATATTCTTCTTATAATGATACAATAATAACCGTAACAGATGCAACAGGAAGTGAAACAATAGCAAAACGATCAGGTGGTATGTATGTTAAAAGTGATAGATTTGAATCTTCACCATATGCTGCTATGAGAGCTGCTTATGATGCTGCAACTGCTGCAAAGGATCGAGGAATAACTAAAATAGATATCGCTGTAAGAGCTCCTGGCGGAAATGGACCAAGAACACCAGGTCCTGGTGCTCAAGCTGCTATCAGAGCATTAGCTCGTTCTGGATTACGAATTGGTAGGATTGAAGAAGTAACACCAGTAGCTCATGATGGTACAAGAAGAGCTGGTGGCAGAAGAGGTAGAAGAGTATAAACAATTTTGGTGATTTCAAATGAGTGATAAAGCATATTCAATGCCAACCTGTTCTTGTTGTTTCCGAAAAATATCCCCTGATGATGTTGGTTCAGTGAAATTTAGATGCCCAAGTTGTGGTGATGTTGTACAAGTTAGATGCTCATTTTGTAGAAATAAGGAAATCAATTATACTTGTCCAGCATGTGGTTTTGTTGGACCTTAAAAAAGAGGTATGAACCTCTTTCTTATCTTTTATTTTAAACTAAATTCTTTTTAATCGTTCAATTGTTTCATCAATTTCATCAATAGATAATGATCCAAAACTAGCTCGTAAATATCCTTCTCCTGAAGGGCCAAATTCAGATCCGGGAACTAAAGCAATTTTTTCTTTATCAAATATTTTTTCACAGAGCTCCCAAGAAGATGTATAATCTTTATGTTTAGTTACTTTTGGAAAAGCATAGAAACTTCCTTCTGGTTTTCTACAGTAAAATCCTTCAATACTATTAAATCCTTCAACAATTTTTTCCATACGTTCTTTAAGGATATTTCTTAATTTTATTGTAAATTCATCTGCTTCTTGTGTATTAAGGAATCTGCCTATAGCATTTTGTTGAGCAGAAGGTGCATTTGCTACAACAAAGCTATGCATTTTAGCTATTGGGGATATGAACTCTTCAGGTCCCGCAACATAACCTATTCGCCATCCAGGAATACATAAAGTCTTTGAGAAACTATTTAGGAGTATAGTCCTCTCATATGCACCTGGAAGCTTAGGAATACGTATATGCTTGTCCTCTGTAAAAATACACTTTTCATAAACCTCATCTGTTAATATAAGTAAATTATTATCAACAGCTAGATCTATTATAGGTTTTAATTCAGATGAAGTCATGATTTCACCTGTTGGATTAGAAGGGAAATTAAGTATAATTGCTTTCGATTTCTCAGAAATATAATTTTGGAGATTACTTGTATCAATTTTCATTTCTGGTGTTGGTTTCATCCATATTGGTATTCCGCCAGCAAGTCTAATTTGTCTTGGGTAGGTTAGAAAAGATGGGTCTGGAAGAAGAACTTCATCTCCCGGATCAATAAAACTCATTAATGCACTATAAAGTGCTTCACATCCACTTGCTGTTGCTAAGATTTGGTTTTTGGGATTGTAATCAAGATCATAATCCCTCTTATTTTGTACTGCTATAGCTTCAAGATATAATGGCGTTCCTTGAGTAGGGGAATAATAATTATCACCATTTGAAACTTGATCAATTAAAGCATTAATTAAACCTTTAGGAGTTGGAATGTTAGGTTGGCCTATACCAAGTGATATAACTCCAGGAATTCCTTGTGCTCTAGAAAACATTTTCCTTATTCCCGAAGGGGGAATTTCATCAAGTCTATTAGCATGATTTATTTTTCTCATTGTTTTTTCCAATCCCATAATAATAAAACACTAACTTTCATGTTTACAAATACAAAAAGATTTTGATTAGATTTTATGCCAAATTTTTATTAGAATTATTATCAATTAATTTAAATCTAATTAGAAAAATTCTTTTTTAAAAAATATTAGAGATAGAAACATGAAGCTTTTTACATTTCATACAAATGATGGAAAAGATCGAATTGGCACATTTTGGAGTGAGGATGAAGTAATAGATATAATTTCAGCTGCTAAATTATTATCAATATCTCAATTAAATGAATTAAAGGATTTAAAATCTATTATTGAAAATAATGAAGCTTTTAAAGCTATTAAATTGTTATTAGATGATTTAAGAAAATTAGAAATTGAAGATTCTAATAAATTCCTAGAATTCTATGAGATATCATTTTTTGAGTTAAAAGACATTTCATTTAAAGCTCCATTCAAAAACCCACAGAAAATAATCTGTTTAGGAAGAAATTTTGCTGAGCATGCAAAAGAAGGTGGAAAAGAACCTCCTGAGAATCCAATGATTTGGGGCAAATTTAATTCTGCAATAATTGGTCACAAAGATTATATCATCCTACCTCGAATTTCAAAAAAAGTAGATGTTGAAATAGAATTAGTAGTAATCATGGGAAAAGAAGGAAAACATATTCCTGAAGATAAAGCACTTGAATATGTTTTTGGATACACTATTGGTAATGATGTTAGTGCTCGTGATTATCAATATATGGATAAGCAATTTACTCGTGCAAAAACTATGGATACTTTTGCACCAATAGGACCTTGGATAGTTACAACTGATGAATTAACAAATCCACAAAATTTGGAATTAGAATTAAAAGTAAATGGAAAAACTTGGCAAAAATCTAACACGAAAGAAATGATTTTTTCTGTTGCCTATATTATTTCTTATTTATCTAAATCATTTACATTCCAACCTGGCGATTTAATTTTTACAGGCACTCCTTCGGGTGTTGGTCATTATCAAAATCCCCCCATTTATCTTAAACAAGGTGATATTGTTAATTTAAAAATAGAAAAAATCGGTATTTTAGAAAATCTAGTTAAAGAAGAGGTTTAAAATCTCTTCTTATTTTATAACCTTTAAATAATTCAGTGTTTATAATAAATATGGATAAAATGGAATCACCAAGTCTAATTACTAAAAAAGCTATTTCTCAAGAAGGAAAAATCCTGGGAGAAATAATTAGATTGGAAGGCAAACAAGATGCTAAAGTAATTGTAGATCAATTACGAGTTGTAATTAAAGTTGAAAGAACATTAAAGGAACCTGATTTAATTCAAATACCAGTTGAGAAAATTATTTCTGTGATTGAAGATAATGTACAAATTGATATTCCATTTAAGAAATTTAAAGAACTTCAAGAATTATATAGATTTGAAAGGAAAAGGAAGCTAAAATCTGAAAAGGATAGAGAATTAATTGAGGAAGGTTATAAAAAAGCAGTAACAAAAACTCTATCTCAACGTTATTTTTGATTTTTTAGTAACCTGTTGCACAACCATCTCTTCTAGGATCTGATCCACCAAAAAGAACACTGCGTTCATGATCTATTGCTATAATTTGTCCTCCTCCAAAAAATTCACCAATATCATTTCTAATTTCGTGACCTTTAAAATGTAATAAACTTCGTGTTTTTACATCAATATCATGTTCTAATGCAATTTTATTGTCATCGTAATGTCTAACTCTAGGAGCTTCAAGTGCTTGTTGAACATTCATACCAAATTCAACCATATTTAGAAAGACTTGAACCTGGCCTTGTGGTTGCATATCTCCACCCATTACACCAAAATTAAGAACTGGTTTATCTTCTTGTAAAACCATTGCAGGTATAATTGTATGAAATGGTCTCTTTCTAGGGACTAATGCATTTAGATGTTTTTTATCTAATGAAAATAAACTACCTCTATTTTGCAAACATATACCAGTTCCTTCAACTACTAAACCTGATCCAAATCCATTATATAAGCTATTAATGAAAGAAACAACATTTCTATCCTTATCAACCACACAAAGATAAATTGTATCACCTGATGACCAATCCAAACCAGGTTTAACATAAGAAGCTGCTTTATTTAAATCAATACGATTTTGTTGTTTAATTGAGTAATCATCAGATAGTAAATCATTTACTGGTAAATCATTAAATTTCGGATCTGAAGCAAATTTTCTAAGATCTGCCCAAGCAAGTTTTTTAGCTTCAAGGAATAAATGGAGATATTTTGCTGAATTGTGAATCATATCACTAATTTCAAACCCTTTTAAAATATTTAGTATTAATAAAGTAGCAATTCCTTGTCCATTTGGAGGGCATTGATATACTTCAAAATCCTTGTATTTACTTTTTATTGGATCTACCCATTCTGCTTCAAAAGCAGCAAAATCCTCTTCTGTAAAAACTCCTCCATTAGCATTGCAAAATTCAACAATTTTTTTGGCAATAGAACCTTTATAGAATTCTTCAGCTCCGTATTCTGCTATTTCTTTGAAAGTATTTGCTAAATCTTTTGAATAAAAAACATCACCTACTCGAGGCACAAAACCATTTGGTAAATAATTCTTAGCTGTGGCTTTATGACTTCGTAATTTTTCTTCATTTCGCTGCCATGATAAGCCAATTAGTTCACTTACGGGAAATCCATTTTCAGCATAATAAATAGCAGGCTGTAAAACTTCTTTAAAACTTAGTGCACCAAATTTTTCTATAGCTTTTTCAAAACCACTAATAGCACCAGGAACACTAACTGAATATATACCTGTTGATGGAATCTCATCCATTCCTTTTTCTTCAAAAAAATCAATTGAAAGATTCTCGGAAGTCCA
>JAEOUJ010000403.1 GCA_016839405.1 Candidatus Gerdarchaeota archaeon
CATATTATGTAATAAATGATTCGAAGGACATGCAAAATATTATTACACTAACTTAATTTCAAGGATTTCTTACCCCTCCAGAAGCTCTTTTGCTAAATCCATTTTAGCTTGCTTAATCTCTTGATGTTTTTCAATGAAAGTAATGGCACTTTCATATAATTCATGCTTGCATTCACCACAAAGAATAGAACCAGATTTGCAATTCAAATATCGTTTATTTAATTTTGAATCATCATCTGTGAAATAGAATTTGAATAAATCAAAAACACGACAATTTTCAGTTTGACCACCAAGCTTTTTCTGTTCTTCTTTTGTATCTCTTCCACCAGTAATGATTTTACCGATTTTTTTCTTAAGTGATTTGTTATCCTCTGCAAGAGTTAACATGAAATCACTACCAGCACTTTTAGACATCTTTTCTCCTCCATCTAAGGAACCAAGTATTTTATGGAATGTAAAAGATGGCATTTCAAAACCAAATTTCTCTTGATGTGTCCTCTTTCGAGCAATATCTCGAGTAAGTCTTGCATGAGGTGCTTGTTCTAAGCCTACAGGAGTAACTGTTAGAATAGGACCTTCATATTCTTCAAGTTGTGGAAGAAGGATATCACCAACTTGGATAAGTGCGCTTTGATATGCACCAAATGATTGGTCTCCATAGATTCCTTTCATCATATTGTAAGTAACATTTCTGGCAAATTGTGAAGCCATTCGTAAGACATTTTTTTCTTCAGATTGTTTGTAGATGTAAGCATTCTCATGATCTAATCCTAATGCAAGAATATCGGCAATGTTGTCAATTGCTGTTTTATGCCCTTCGTCAAGCGGCACACCATTATGTAGATATGATTCCATATCTGCAATACAAAAATACACTTTACCTCCAAATGATTGGAAATAAAGAACTTCATTACAAGTAATTAAAGAACCAATATGATATTGTCCAGTAGGTTTTATACCAGTCATAACAGCAAAAGGTTCTTTTTTCTTTGCTGCTTGAAAGATTTTTTCAACATCTGTATGTCCAAACATCAATCCTCTCCGAAGATATTTATGTTTCATTTTCTCCTCGAGAGAGTCAACTATCTCGCTAATATCCTGAATGCCAAATTCAGTCATAGCTCGCTCATAATCGATTATCGTTCCTGCGAACGTGTCAATGCTCAAATTCATCTGCTTATTCAATTAAGAACCTCCAAAAATGGAAAAAATGTTGTTTGTTCGACCTTCTTTCATCTAGGAGGATTTAAAACCAAACGCGCCAAGCGAGTACTAGATGAGTTTGTAAGGTGAACATTATTACAACCTTAGTTTTTTACAAGCAGAGCATATATAAAAAAATTACTTTAAAATAGAAGAGTTTTAAGAAAAATAAGCCTTCATTCTTCAAGAAAAGCAGTAATTAAAAACATAGTATGAAATTCTTTGTTAGGGTGAGGGATCCATTCATATTGAGCTGATAAATCAACTTCAAGTTCGGCTAATACATAACATATTTCTTTGTAACATCCAGTTGGTGAATCTTCATACTTGTGCTGAGTTAATTTCTGAAACCACTCAATTTGATTTGAGAATGATTCATTTGCTAATTTGCGAGAAGGATTGTAAATAAAAGGAGAAAGTAAATCAGCTAATTCAGCATAATAATTTTCAGTTTTTGCCAAAGTAACTAACTCCTCATCAATCCAATATGCAAAAGCCTGAATTATTTCTTTAATTCTTTGTATTGTCCAACCACTTTTTGTTTCAAATAATTGAATTAATTCATCATTATCAACAAAAGGATGCAGTTCATTAATTCGTTTGATAATTTGTTGTACATTTTTTATTGATTCAACTTTTTCCCAAATTGTTAGTAGATAAGGATTGAGCTCTAAATTCTCTTGTTTGCCTATTTTAATAACCTTATCTAGAAGTGTGAGATCATCTTTCATTATAGTTGGATAAAATTCAATGATTTGCATGAGAATCTCTAAACAACGTTTAGTGATAGAACAATTTTGAACTAAATAAGAAGCAAAATCATTTAGAAGGTTATCTTGTTGAAATTCTTTTGGTGACTTATATCCTTCCGTTCGTAATTCCTCAATTCGTTCTTCAAAAGCAGTTATTACAGCTTGGATCCTCTCTTCATCAGGCATTATTACTACATTCCAAATTAATTGATAATGAAAGGGATTAACCAATATAATATTTATGATTATAAATATTCATTAATGAGTAATATTACAACTTAACTATGAAAGCATTAATTGTTTATTACACTATGGGAGGAAGGACGAAAAAAGCTGCTAAAGCTATAGCAAGTTCTATGACTAAATATGAGGTGGATTATTTTCCAGTTGAACTAACTGGTAGGTTTATTGAAAAAATAAAAATGTTTGATAAATTTGAGAATGGGGATTACTCAGCTATTGAACCTGGATTGAGTTCTTTAGATGCAAAAAACTATGATTTACTCTTGTTTGGTATGCCAACGTATGGTAATAGACCTCCTAAAACTTTTGATGAGATAATCAACAGAATGGCAAATCTAGCTGGAAAAAAGACTATTGTTTTTACTACTGCTCGTTTTACCGGTAAGGGAACTCTCCAATATATGAAAGAAGAAATCGAAACAAAAAATGCACAAGTAATTAATCAAAAGAACTTCAGACGATTTTTCTGGCTTGGAAAGAAAAAGGCTATCAAATTTGGAAAAGAAATTAATGAAAAATAAGAACAAGTGAATGATTCAGTTATAAAATCATAAATCATTCCTATCTCTTCATTTTTTACTTATTCAAATCTTCAATAACAAAATTAACTAATTCATCGAAATTTCTTAGCTCAGATTCATAATAAACATCTGGTTGAACTTTCATTTCCTCACAAGCATTTCCTTTACTATTAATACCAAGTTCTGGGAAGAATCTAATTAGGATTTTAGAATTTGGTAGAACATAAAATATTGTTCCAGAACCAATACCTTCACCTTTAGTGGGAGTTCCATAGACTTTAGCAAAACCAGTATCTTTGCAAAATAGAGTAAAAGCAATTGATGCAGAATAAGTAATATTATCAACAAGAAGGGATATTTTAGCATTAAATGGTATTTCTCCTAATGGTTCCACTGTTATTGAAGCATCATAAACACTATAATCATCGGTTAGTGTTTCGGGTGGAAAGTCAACTAATTCTTTTTTATCAAGTTCTATTTTGTATCCTCTATCTTTTCTAAACATATGAACATATTTTCCTTTATGATAAGCAGCATACATTTTTGAGGTAAGCTTCTTCTTTGCTAATGGTGCTATAATATTGTTCATCCAAGTTTCTTTCATGCCCCCACTATTTCCACGTATATCTATTATTAGGTGCTCAAAGTTCTTTACTTTCTCATAAAAAGCTTTTAGAAATTCAAAAGTTTCATCATCATAGCTATCTCCTTCGAAATTCCCAAATCGAATATAAGCTAATTTGTTACCAGACCAAATTTTTGTGGTAAATAATTCAGAGGGGTAGTTAAACGCTTGCGTAAAGGTATAATTGTAATCTTTAGAAGTCTCAAAAACAACTTCTTTAATTTCACCTTCATTTGTTTCAATAGTGAATTTTGTTTTTCTTCCAAATATTTTTGGATCAATATATAGGAGATATGGTTTTTTTCTTTTTACATCCCAAAACAAATAGTCTTTCTCAAAAGATTCTTTGACTGCATCATCTATTGGTGTTCCATTTACTGCTTTAATTACAGTTCTATGACCATATTTCTGTTCCCAAGAACCATAACCATCAAAGATTCTATATTCACCTTTTGAATAAAGAATTAATGCATCATAATCAATGCCAGTTCTTTCTTCATAAAATTCTTTTATAATTGGTTTCCAATATTCACTAGCTTTTTTTAATTCTTCAGTAAAAATTCTTCTATATGTTGCAAACTTCATAAAATAGCTTTGAGCAAAACCACCTTCTTTAAAGAAATAATCTAAAAACCAATGAGGTAATTGAATGGAAGTATGTGAATCTTGTAACGCAGTTACTGCATCAAAAAAGATTTCCAAATATTCTTTTACTTCTTTGGCTTTTTCTAATCTTTTAATATAATTATTCTTTAAATCTAGCCAATTATAACCTAATATTCGTTCTTTAACATATAAATATGGATAGTTTTCTTTCATGATTTCATAAAAACTATTGAAATCTTCCAACCATTTTTCTTTGGTCATATCCTTAGGGTGAATATCATTAAATTTGATTAATGATTCAATTTCTTGATCCAAGTTCATAAAAAACTCCTCTAAGTAGTGTTGCTTTATTTTAAAAAATGATTATTATAGCTCTTGAATATATGAAAAAAAGAAAATGCCTTCTATTATGTTATTTATTGTAAATAACCTCTTGCATTACAAAATTGATTAGCTCCTCAAAATCACCAATTTTACTTTCATAATAGACATCTGGTTGCACACGAACTGCTTCATTAGAATGTCCACTATAATCAATGCCCATAGCAGGAGTAAATCTCATTACAATTTTTGAATTTGGTAATACATAATAAATAGGCCCATAACTGATACCATCTCCTCCACTTTGTGTGCCATACATTTTACCAAACTTTGTTTCTTTACAGAAAAGAGAAAATGCATCTGTAGCAGAGAAGGAATTCCCATCAATTAAAATGACAATTTTACCCTTAAAATCGATCTCATTTGTTGGTTCCACAGTATGTGTAAAATCGTATATAGTATAATCATCTGTTTTTACTTCTGGTGGTAAGTAATCAAAGGATTCCTTTGGAACTATAGTATCCAAACCTTTTGAATTTTTCAAGTATAGGTTAACAAGACCTCCTTTTCTATAAGCTACAAACATTTTACTTACTAATTTTTCTCGTATTAAAGGAGCAATCACATTTTTTATCCAAACACGATAACTTCCACCCATATTTCCCCTTACATCAAGAATAAGAAAGTCATACTCTTCTATTTTCTTATAGAAAGAAATTAACAAATCTTGACGTTCATCCATGTACTTATCCATAAATGATTGTAACCACAAATATCCAATCCTTCTTTCAGGCCAGATTCTGATTCGAATTCCTTCTACTGGATAATCATTTATATTCTCTCCTAATGGTTCTTTAGTAGTTTTGAATTTTACTTTCTTTTTTTCACCTGTAATTGTTTGAATAGTGAAAATTGCATCAGCTCCAAATTGTCTAGGATTGATTGTCCATCGATAACACTTCTGTCGTTTTGTATCCCAATCAAGAAAATCAGTTTCATAGGCAGTTTTTATTGCATCATCTATTGGAATATCATTTGCAGCCAATATTTTTGAGTTTAAACCATATTTTTCTTGCCAAGAGTCTAATCCATCAACAATAAGATAATCACCTTTGGTATAGGCAATTACTACTTCATAATTCTGTAGAAATCTTTGCTTATAGTGATTCTCTAAAATTGGTTGCCAGTAATCGTAAGCTTCTTTCACCTCTTTTGTAAAAATCGATTTATGTGGTTCTACATGTTGATGCGAACTATCTTCTTGGAAGCTCCAAGCGATTTTTTCTGGCATACGGATATCAGTATGGCGATTTTGCAAGGCAATTATCGCATCCCAAAAAATATCTAAGAACTCATTAA